>NZ_WXEX01000006.1 GCF_009877435.1 Heliomicrobium gestii
TATTATACTAAAGATATGATGCTAGACCTAGAAGTACAAACGTTACCGGAGGTTTCCCAGATGAAGATGTTAAAGATCCCTGAACCGACCGTGGTCCGGCTTTCCCTATATTCTCGATTTTTAAATCAGGCTAGCAGCAAAGGCATTGACATAATTTCCTCCGATGAGATTGGCTCCGCCGTCGGCATTCCGTCGGCCCAGGTTCGCAAGGATCTCTCCTACTTTGGCGAGTTCGGTATCCGCGGCGTCGGCTACCGTGTCAGAGAGTTGTGCTCACAAGTCGATAAATTGCTCTGTGTCAATCAGGTTTGGCCTGTCGTCATCATCGGCGCCGGCCATTTGGGATTGGCCATGAGCGGCTACCGGGGATTGCAGGATCGCGGCTTCGATGTGATCGCCCTCTTCGACGCCAATCCGGCCAAACAGGGCGAGTTGCCCAACGGCCTGCCTGTCCTGCCCATGGAGAAGTTGGCCGAGACGGTGCGGGAGAAGGATATCCGCATCGGCATCATCACCGTCCCCTCCGCCTCTGCCCAGCCGGTGGCCGAAACGCTGATCGAGGCGGGCATCACCGCGATCATCAACTTCGCGCCCACAGTGCTGAATGTCCCCTCTGAGGTGGAGTGCCGCAACATCGACCTGACGGTGAACCTGGAGGTGCTCAGTTTCAATCTGGGGATGCGAGGATAAGGCGGACCGAGGGTATCGCCGATCCAGGGAAGGCGAATCATGGGATGTATGGAAAGCTGACATCGTTTTGTGCGGTGTCGGCTTTTTTGCTGTTACCCGGAAAACCGCTCTAGATGGAACAATTTCAAAAACCCTTCAACCATAGTGAGACACCCCCTAGGGTAGAGTTCAATAACTTCTACCATAGGGGGTGTCTTCTTTTCCTGTTCCTTTTGTGAGTTCCCCCTACCGAGGTGAGTCGCCGTTCACTCGGTCCTCCTCCGCCGCCTCCACGCCGCGAGCAACCTCGCCAGCGGCCGCGTCAAAATCCCCCCGTTCGCCTGCAACGTGACCAGCGGCGCTTCCTCCGGCTCCGGCGCGGCGATCAGGCCAAGCGGTTCATTCCAGCCTTTTGTGACCATCTCGCGACGCCAGGCCGCTCCCTCCCCGCCGGGCAGGTACTCCACATCCACATCGATGGGCGACCAGGAGAGGGCAATGGCCAGATCTCGTTGGTTGAGAACAGTCATGCTGTTGATCCGCCCCACCACATCGCCGGCGCGCAGGCCCAGTTTCTCGGCCGGCGAACCGGCGCCCGTGTCGAGCACTCGCAGCCCGCGCAGGGACGGGGCGAAGAGCGGTGGACCGCTCATCTCCCGCCGCTGGCTCCAGAGAATCAGCGCTTCATGGCCGAGGGGGCCAAAGAGGGCGGGGAGAAGGGCCAGGCTTGGGACCTTCGACGCCAAAACGGCCAATGCCAGCAGCAGGCTGCTGTAGAGGGCCAGCAGCGCCGCCGAGCGGCGGGCGTGTTCCTCCGGCTGTCGCGTGACGGCCAGGTCGCCATAGCCCAGGAGGGCGACGATCGGCAGCGGGAAGAGGACAGCAGCCTCCTTGGCCGCATCATAGTCGATGGGCGGCTGCTGGATCAGCGGCCACCAGTCGGGCGTGGCGATCTCCTGAAAGGGCAGGCCGCTGTCCAGGGGGATAGGCAGCAGGGTCAAGACGAGCAGCGGGATGGGCCAAAAGCTCTGCAGGTTGAAGGCGCCCACCGTCATCCCCCGCCGGTGGGCGATGAAGACGGGAAGACGGCTCAGATGACCGGAAAGATAGATCAGCAGCGCCTCAATCAGGTGCAGGATGGCCACCATGCCCATGATCTGCGCCGCGCTGACCTCATGCCAGCCCATCACGATGGCGGCCAGCGAGATCAGGCCCCCCGCATAGGCGTAACACATGTAGCGCACATGGATGACGGCGAGCAGCAAGGCCACCGGCAGCAGGTAGACAAATCCATCGGCCACGATGGTGATCCCGAAGGCGAGCATCAAAAGCGAACCCAGGAAGCCGGCGAGGACACCGAAGGCGGCCGAGTAGAGGACCGGACGCCACCAGCCTTCCTGTTTCAATTGAAACAGCTCCGCTTTCATCCGGCTCTGGCGCCGGTAGAGCAGGGCGATGATGAAAAGGAATACCCAGAAGGTCGGGTATTCCTGCGGTTGCAAGAGGAGGACTTCCATCCCCTCCAGGACCAGTTGGATCAGATCCCAAGGTTCCATCGGAGAGACCGCCAACCTTTATTTCATCATTTTTATCGCATCATTGTTCGCAGCGTTTCCAGTCCTTTGTCGAACTGGACATCGGCTTCTTCGCCGGTGTGGGCGGCGGCGCCGTTGGATTTCTCCGGTTCCACCTTCACATCCGGTTCGATGCCGAGCTTGTGGATGTCGTTGCCTTTCGGCGTCAGGTACTTGTACATGGTCAGTTTGACGCCGGCGCCGCCGCTGAGGGGGATGATGGTCTGGACGACCCCTTTGCCGAAGGTCTTCGTCCCGACCAGGGCGCCGGTGCCGTAGTCTTTGATCGCCCCGGAGACGATCTCAGAGGCGCTGGCCGAGCCGCCGTTGATCAGCACCACGACGGGGATATCGAGATAATCCCGTGTCGTCTCATAGTTGTCGCTGCGACCTTCGCGATCGACCACCGAGACGACCGTCCCCTTGGGGACGAAGTGGGAGGCGATGTTGACGGCCGCGTTCAGTTCGCCGCCGGGGTTGTCGCGCAGGTCCATGATGATCCCTTTGACCTTTTTCTCCTTGAAACTCTGGATGGCCCGGTCAACCTCGCCGTAAGCGGTCGTGTTGAACTGGGTGATGCGCAGGACGCCAACGCGGTTGTCTTTCTTGGCGATTTCCGCCGTCACCACAGGGATGTTGACCTTTTCCCGGTTGATCTTGAAATCAAGGAGGCTCTTGGCGGCTTCCCGGAAGACGGTCAGGTTCACCTCGGTCCCTTCAGGTCCCTTGATCTTGGATACGGCCACATCGACATCCATGTCAGCCACATCTTCGCCATTGACCTTGACGATCACATCGCCCGCTTTGAGTCCGGCCCGTTCCGCCGGACCGCCTTTGATCGGCGACACAACGACCATCTGATTGGTGTCTTTTTTGCTGATATAGACGCCGATGCCTGTAAAGGCGCCTTCGATCTGTTCCTCCAGATGCTTGAATTCCTGCGGTTCCATATAGACCGAGTAGGGGTCCTTTAAAGAGGCCACCATGCCTTTCATGGCCCCATTGACCAGGTCGTTCACAGACACCGGTTCGAGATAATCGGTGGTCACCAGCCGAATGACCTTGATTAGATTGCCCACATTCTGCGCGTTGCCCAGCACAGCCACCATCAGGGAACCGGTCAGGATGACGCTGAGAAGGATGACGAGGACGGCGGCAATGACGATACCGCTTCGACGACCGGCCAATGCGTTCAACCACCTTACATGTTTTTCCGCTTCTCTTCACTGTATTCGCAGGGACGGTCCCTTATGCAAAATCAGCCGCCCAGGTAGGGCATGGGGTTCGTATGGTTGCCGTTGACACGAACTTCAAAGTGCAGGTGCGGTCCGGTGCTCCAACCGGTCGAACCGACGAACCCGATGACATCGCCCTTTTGCACCGTCTGACCTTCGCTCACATTGATCACAGACATATGGCCGTAGAGGGTGGCGGTGCCGCCGCCATGGTCGATGATGACCGTGTTGCCGTAGGCGCCATAATACCCGGCCATGGAGATGACCCCTGTTTGGGCCGCATGGATCGGCGTGCCCGACGGGGCGGGGAAGTCAACGCCGGTGTGGAAGCGCGCCTGCTTCAAGACGGGATGGACGCGCGGTCCATAGGGAGAAGAAACGGATGTGTTGTTCGGAAGGGGATAGGTCATGGGCCCGTTGCCCATCTTGGGCCGGTTTTGCTTGCTCTGCATGGCTCGGATGACCGATTCCAGTTGCCGGGAGGCCGACTCCTCCTCATCAAGCATGCGGGCGATGGAATCCTTTTCGTTGACGACCTGGGCGAGCACCTTCTGCGTCTCCTGACTTTGTTGGGCCAGGACCACTTTCTGGGCCTCCGTCTGCTCGCGCAGTTGGGCCAATTCGCTGCGCCGCGCCTCCAGGTCGGCCTTGCGGTCGGCGATGGCCTTCTCCTCCGCTTCGATGGCGGCGATCAGGCGGGCGTCGCTGTCGACGATCTTCTCCAACAGGTCCATGCGGGACAAAAAGTCCATAAAACTGCTGGCTTGCAAGATCACGTCCAGGTAAGAGACACTGCCGTTGATGTACATGTCCTTCAGGCGCGCCTTTAAGGCCTCCGCCTGGCTGGCCTGGCGCTTCTGCGCTTCGGCGATCTCTTTTTCGGCCGTTCCGATGCGCCCCTCCACATCCTTTGTCTTGCGGCTCAGGTCGTTCAGGGTCACCTCGGTCCGGTTCATCTCTTCCTTGACGGCTGTGAGCTTAGCCAGCACCCCCTGGCGCTCCTGCTCTTTCGCTCGCAGGTCACGGCGGGTATTTTCAATCATTCCTTTCACTTCGTCCAGTTCCTGCCGCTTGCTGTCGATATCATCGGCTGCGGCGACACCGATGGGAACCAGGCGGAAGCCCGGCATTGCGATGCCCAGCAAGACGGCGGTCGTCAAAAGGGCGACGAAACCGCGAATCAGGCGTTGTCGCATCGGTCCTCTCCTTCCCCTTGCCTTCACCGGATTTTTGTTGATCATAGGAACCCTGTCAGACCGATGGCTAGATGCGCTTCCCTCGTTGCGACCGTTCTTCCGTTACACCTTCAAGAACTTGCGCAAGGAGATGATGCTGCCCAGGGCGCCGATAAAGACGCCGGTGGCCAGGATGATCTCGCTGATGGTCAGCAGGAAGCCGGCATCGGCCCGCACGGGGACAAAGGGCAGCGATGTGCGCATATAGTCAGCGACAGGCGTATACAGGCTGTACACAAGGATCACCGCCGTCAGGGAGCCGAGAAAGCCCAAGACGGTGCCCTCCAGCAAAAAGGGCCAGCGAATGAACCAGTTGGTGGCGCCGACGAACTTCATGATGCTGACCTCGCGACGGCAGGCAAAGACGGTCAGGCGAATCGTCGTCGAGATGAGGAAGACGGCGGCAAGGCCGATCAAGCCCATCACCGAGAGACCGACGACGCGCACCCACTGGGTCAGCTTGAGCAGCCGCTCGACGACACCCTGCCCGTATTTCACCCGCTCGACGCCGGGAATCTTGGTGAACTCCTGGGCGAGAGAACTTACATCATTGGGATCATTGGCCTTCACCCGGAACAGATCCGGGAAGGGGTTCTCTTCACCAAGGGCGCGGAAAAGCTCGGGCCGGTCGCTCAACTGCTTGCGCATGGCCGACATGGCCTCATTCTTGGAGACAAAGGTCGCTTCGGCCACACGGGGGTTGCCGCGCAGCTTATCGGCCACAGACTGGGTCTGCTTGGCGTCGATGTCGTTTTTCAGGGACACGATGATCTCCAGATCCGATTCGATGGAAGCGGCGGCATAGTGGGTGTTCATCACCACGAGCAGGGAGATGCCCAGGATCAGCAGGGAGATGGCCACCGTCGAGACGGAGGCGACGCTCATCCAGCCGTTGTGCCACATGGAGCGAAAGGCCTCCCGAAAAAAGTAGCCGAAGGTGCGCGCTTTCACCGGATCACCCCCCGCTCCTGTTCATAGGCGCCCCGTTCCTCGTCGCGAACGATGCGGCCGCCTTCGATGGCAATGACCCGTTTGCGCATGCTGTCGACAATGTCCTTGGCATGGGTGGCCATGATGATGGTGGTGCCCCGCCGGTTGATCTCGAGCAGGAGATTCATGATCTCCTGAGCCGTCTCGGGATCGAGGTTGCCCGTCGGTTCATCGGCGATGATCAGCATGGGCTCGTTGACAATGGCCCGGGCGATGGAGACGCGCTGCTGCTCGCCGCCGGAGAGCTGGCTCGGCTGCAGGTCGGCTTTTTTGCCGAGGCCCACCATCTCCAACACCTGAGGCACCCGCTGGCGGATGCGTTTCGACGGCGCTTCGACGATCTCCATGGCAAAGGCGACGTTGTCATAGACGCTCTTGTTGGGGAGCAGGCGAAAGTCCTGGAAGACGACGCCGATCTGGCGGCGCAGGTAGGGCACCTCGGCGTCGCGCATGCGCACGAGGGAGCGGCCGTCGAAGAGGATCTGGCCGCGTGTCGGCGCCTCTTCCCGGAAGATCAGCTTGGTGAAGGTCGATTTTCCCGCGCCCGAAGGGCCGACGAGAAAGACGAAGCTCCCCTTCTGTATGCGAACGTTCACGTCCACAAGCGCCTTTACCCCGTTGGCATAGGTCTTTGAGACGTTAAACATCTGTATCATAAAAATAACAACCCCCATCTGGAGGTTGTTCGACAAAAATGCGACATATCCTCTTTCGGGTTACGCTTTTCGCCCAAAAAGGGATAAATTCCCACTTTAATTTCTCCTATCTCTTCCGCTCCATGGATCGACGAGCGGCGGCGACGACGGCTTCTGCCGTCAGGCCATATTTCTTCAGCAGTTCCGCCGGTTTCCCCGATTCGCCGAAGGTGTCTTTCAGACCCACCCGTTCCATCGGAACCGGTTGCCCTTCCACCAGCACCTCAGCCACTGCAGAGCCAAGACCGCCGATGACGGAGTGCTCCTCCGCCGTGACGACACAGCCGGTCCGGGCGGTCGACGCCAGAATCGCCTCGGCGTCGATGGGCTTGATCGTGTGGATGTTCAGCACCTCGGCCCCGATTCCCTCGGCAGCCAGGGCTTCCGCCGCTTCGAGGGCGACACTGACCATCAGACCCGTGGCGATGATGGTGACGTCCTTCCCTTGCCGCAGGGTGACAGCCTTGCCGGGGGTGAAGACGTAGTTTTCCTCATTGATCACCGGCACGGCCAGGCGGCCCAGGCGGATGTACACAGGACCGGTGTGTTCGGCGGCCCAGCGGATCGCCCCTTCCGTCTCGGGGCCGTCCGCCGGCGCGAGGACAGTCATGTTGGGCAGCACCCGCATGAGGGCGATATCCTCCACCGTCTGGTGGGAGGCGCCGTCCTCGCCGACGGTGATACCGGCATGGGTGGCGGCGATCTTCACGTTCAGCTTCGGATAGGCGATGGAGTTGCGGATCTGTTCAAAGGCGCGGCCGGTGGCGAACATGGCAAAGGTGCTGGCAAAGGGGATCTTGCCGATGGCAGCCAGGCCGGCGGCGGTCCCCATCAGGTTCTGTTCGGCGATGCCCATATCAAAAAACCGTTCGGGATAGACCTTGGCGAAGTCGATGGTTTTTGTCGATTTGGCCAGGTCGGCATCGAGGACGACCACATCGGCCTTCTCAGCGCCCAGGCGGGCCAGGGCGCGGCCATAGGCGTCACGGGTGGCAATCTTACTCATCAGGCAACCTCCCTCACTGCAGTTCCTTCAAGGCTGTGGCGGCTTGTTCGGCATTGGGCGCTGTGCCGTGCCAGCCGACCTGGTTTTCCATGAAGGACACGCCCTTGCCCTTGATGGTGCGGGCGATGACGCAGGTGGGACGGCCCGTTGTCGCCTTGGCGACCTCGATGGCGTCGAGAATGGCCGGCATGGAGTGGCCGTCGATCTCGATGGTGTTCCAGCCGAAAGCCTGGAACTTTTCCAGCACAGGAAAGCTGGACATGACCTCTTCGACAGGACCGTCGATCTGCAGGCCGTTGATGTCAACAAAAATCGCCAGTTTGTCCAGCTTGTAGTGGGCGGCCGCCATGGCGGCTTCCCACACCTGGCCCTCCTGGAGTTCCCCATCGCCGAGGATCGCCCAGACGCGGGCGTCCTTGCCGTCGAGGCGCAAGCCCAAGGCCATGCCGATGGCGGCGGACAAGCCCTGTCCGAGGGAACCGGTCGACATGTCCACTCCGGGCACCTTTTTCATATCCGGATGGCCCTGCAGAAAATGGCCCGTCTGGCGCAAGCCTTTCAGCTCTTCCACAGGGAAAAAACCTCGTTCCGCCAGCGCCGCGTAGAGGACGGGGGCGGCATGGCCCTTGCTCAGAACAAAGCGGTCCCGTTCCGTCCACCGGGGATTTTGCGGATCGATGCGCATCTCTTTGAAAAACAGCGCTGTCACCATGTCGGCCGCCGAGAGGGACCCGCCGGGGTGTCCGCTGTTCGCCGCATGGGTCATGGCGATGATGTGTTGGCGGATCTGCCGGGCCGTCGATTCGAGACGCTGTGTGATGGCTTCACTCATTCTGCGATACTCCCTTCTGCAAAGAAACCCTATAGCAAGCAATCTCGACAATATTCTGCACCATTTCAGCCAAATCCTGCGTCTTTTGGCATGGAAAAACGAAAAAGCCGGAAATTTTACCACCGGGCGGTCGTTGACGAAATCGTTTACGGGACACCAAACCCTGACAACGGTTTATCCATGCTCCGGAAAATATGGAAACCCCGCCCCCCATCGGGAAGCGAGGTTTCATCGGGATCGATTTATTGTTTCGTCGACCAGACAAGATAAGCCGAAATGAAATCGTCCAGTTCGCCGTCCATGACGGCATAGACGTTCCCTACCTCGGTGTTGGTCCGGTGGTCTTTGACGAGGTTGTAGGGGTGAAAGACATAGGAGCGGATCTGGCTGCCGAAGGCGATGTCCTGCTGATCGCCCTTCAGCCGGTTGACCTCAGCCTCCTGCTCCTGCCGTTGCCGTTCAAAGAGCTTGGCCTGCAGCATGCGCATGGCCGTCGCCCGGTTCTGGATCTGGGAGCGCTCGCTCTGGCAGGCCACGACAATCCCCGTCGGGACGTGGGTGATGCGGACGGCCGATTCGGTCTTGTTGACGTGCTGGCCGCCGGCGCCGCTGGCGCGGTAGGTGTCGACCTTCAGATCTTCCGAACGGATCAGAATCTCGGCGTCTTCGCTGACCTCGGGCAACACCTCAAGAGAGGCAAAGGAGGTGTGACGACGACCGGAGGAGTCGAAGGGCGAGATGCGCACGAGGCGATGGACGCCCATCTCGCCCTTCAGATAGCCGTAGGCGTTCTCGCCGGCGACAGAGATGGTGGCCGACTTCATCCCTGCTTCGTCGCCGGGGAGGGAATCGAGGAGATCCACCTTGTAGCCCTTCTTCTCCCCCCAGCGGATGTACATGCGCAGGAGCATCTCGTTCCAGTCCATCGCTTCGGTGCCACCGGCGCCGGCATGGAGGGTGAGCAAGGCGTTGTTGCGGTCATAAGGCCCGTTCAACAGCAGTTCCAAGTGCCAGCGATCCAGTTCCGCCGTGATCTCCTTGATCCCTGCCTCAATCTCGGCCAGGGTATCGGCGTCTTCCTCTTCGGCGCCCAGTTCGCGGAGGACGCCAAGGTCCTCCCAGTGGCCGCGCAGATCCTGGTAGGCTTTGACCTTGTCCTTCAACCCGGTCAGTTCCTGCATGGTCTTCTGCGCCCGTTCCGTATCGTCCCAGAAGCCCGGCTCCAGGATCATCTGCTCCAGTTCGGCGATGCGTTCCTCTTTGACCGCCAGGTCAAAGTGAATCCCTCAGTTCGTCCAACCTGGTCTCCAGGAGCCCCAGTTCACGTTTCACTTCACTAAACACCGGCGATCGTTCCCTTCGTTTTTGTGAGTTCTTCTGTCTGCCCGGAAAAGCGGCCAATCTAAGCGCCTCTACAGTGAGATAGGCCTTCATAAAGTTCGGGATGCATCGTGCGCAAATCGGCGCCCCGATGCATCCCTGCCTCATCGAGAAATCATTGTTCAGCTTATGGGAAAACCCTTGGCCAGTTACCCCTTTTCGCGTTACCCGTTTTCACCGCAGCACTTCTTGTACTTTTTGCCGCTGCCACAGGGGCAGGGATCGTTGCGGCCGATCTGGGGCTCCGCCTTGACGGGCTCTTTCGGCAGCGAGTCGTCGGAACGGTTTTCGACGGCGTTTTTGAGCGTCCGTTCCTCTTCGGCTTCCTGGGCGACCGGCTCGGCCTGTGCGACAACGACGCTGACCCGGAACATGTAGCGCAGGAATTCCTCCTGGACGCTGGCGATCATCTCCTGGAACATGCTGTAGGCCTCGTATTTGTACTCCACGAGGGGATCCTTCTGGCCGTAGGCGCGCAGACCGATGCCGTGGCGCAGGTGATCCATGGCGTCCAGGTGATCCATCCAGTGGGAGTCGACGACACGCAGGAGGATGATCCGCTCCAGTTCACGGATCGTCTCCTCGCCCAGTTCCTGCTCACGCAGGCCGTAGCGCTCCTGGGCCTTTTCCTGGAGATAGGCGATGATCTCTTCCTTCTCCATCTCCTGAAGCTCTTCCGCCGTAACGGCGCTGCCGATGTGGAAGGTCTCCTCGGCGTAGGCGAGCATGGCCGGCAGATCCCAGTTTTCGACGTACTTCTCTTCACCGGCAATGCGGTTGACCATGTTCTCGACGAGGGTGTCGATAAAGTCGGTAACCGTGTCGCGCAGGTTCTCGCCGTTCAGCACCTTCCGGCGCTGATCGTAGATGACTTCCCGCTGTTGGTTCATCACATCGTCATACTGGAGCACGTGTTTGCGGATGTCGAAGTTGCGCGCCTCAACGCGGCGCTGGGCGTTCTCGATGGCTTTGGAGATCATGCCCGACTCGATGGGCATCGAGTCGTCCATGCCCAGGCGGTCCATTAGGCCTTGAATGTTTTCAGCGCCGAAGAGACGCATCAGATCGTCTTCCAGCGACACATAGAAACGGGTCTTGCCGGGGTCGCCCTGGCGTCCGGCGCGGCCCCGGAGTTGGTTGTCGATACGCCGCGCCTCATGGCGCTCGGTGCCGATGACATAGAGACCGCCCAGTTCGTCGACGCCATCGCCGAGGAGGATGTCGGTCCCCCGGCCGGCCATGTTGGTGGCGATGGTGACCATGCCCCGCTGACCGGCGTTTTTGATGATCTCGGCTTCCTTCTCATGATGTTTGGCGTTCAACACCTGATGGGGGACGCCGCGCTTCTTCAGCTTGTCGGAGAGCTGTTCCGACTTGACGATGGACACGGTGCCGACCAGGACCGGTTGACCGCAGCGGAAGGCTTCCACGACCTCTTCCACAACGGCGTTGAATTTGCCCTCTTCCGTCCGGTAGACGATGTCGGCCTGATCCTGACGCTGAGTGGCTCTGTTCGTCGGGATTTGAACGACATCCATCTTATATATCTGCATGAATTCGGGCTCTTCCGTCTTGGCCGTGCCGGTCATGCCGGAAAGCTTGTCATACATGCGGAAGTAGTTCTGCAGGGTGACGGTGGCCAGCGTCTGCGACTCGTTTTGAATTTTGAGGTTCTCTTTCGCCTCGATGGACTGGTGCAGCCCTTCCGAGTACCGGCGTCCGAACATGAGGCGACCGGTGAACTCATCAACGATGATGACCTCGCCGTCCTTGACGACATAGTCGCGGTCCCGTTTCATCAAGGCATGGGCCTTCAGCCCCTGGTTGACATGGTGGGCCCAGTCGAGGGAATCGGCCAGGTTGTCGATGCCGAGCAACTTTTCGACCCGGTCGACGCCCTCATCGGTCAAGACGACCGAGTGGGCCTTCTCGTCGACCTTGTAATCGACTTCGTTTTTCAAGCGCGGCACGATGCGGGCGACGGCGTAGTATTTTTCCGTCGGCTTGTCCGCCGGCCCCGAGATGATCAAGGGCGTCCGGGCCTCGTCGATGAGGATCGAGTCCACTTCGTCGACGATGGCGTAGTTCAGTTCCCGCTGCACCATGTGCTGCGGCTGAATGACCATGTTGTCGCGCAGGTAGTCGAAGCCGAACTCGTTGTTCGTGCCATAGGTGATGTCGGCGGCATAGGAATCGCGGCGCTCGTCAAAATCCAGGCCGTGGACGACGAGTCCCACCTTAAGGCCGAGGAAGCGGTGGATCCGGCCCATCCATTCGGCGTCACGCCGGGCCAGGTAGTCGTTGACGGTGACTACGTGAACGCCGCGACCGGTCAACGCGTTCAGGTATGACGGCAAGGTCGCCACCAGCGTTTTGCCTTCACCGGTCCGCATCTCAGCGATGCGCCCGTTGTGCAGGACCATCCCGCCGATCAACTGCACGTCAAAGTGGCGCATGCCCAGCACCCGCCGGGAGGCTTCGCGAACAGTGGCAAAGGCCTCAGGCAGCAGATCGTCCAGGCTTTCTCCGTTTTCCAGCCGTTGGCGAAACTCGACGGTCTTGTGCTGCAGGTCGGCGTCATTGAGCGCCTGCCATTCCGGTTCAAGGCTGTTGATCCGGTCGACAGTCTTCTGCATCCGGCGAACATCCCTGGCGTTGTCGTCGAGGAGGTTCTTTAAAAAACCAAACAAAAAAATGACCCCTTTCAGGTATCCGACGGGATAGCTCCCCCCCTGGGCCTATCCATCGGCTGGTTTCCGATTCACTCGTAAACAGTACTATTGTATCATTCCGAGGTCCGGGGATGCAATGGAAGGCAAATATGCCCATCAAAAAAGGACGCCCATCGGGCGCCCTTCTCAACATCACCACAGCCGGTCTATTCAGTCAAATTCCGGTTCGATCAGCCCATAGTTGCCGTCTTTACGCAGGTAGACCACGTTCACCTGCTCCGTTTCCGCATTGGAGAAGACAAAGAAGCTATGACCGATCAGGTTCATCTGCATGATCGCCTCATCGACAGGCATCGGCTTCAAGGCGAACCGCTTGGACCGCACGATCCGGGGCTCTGAGGCGACGGGGCCGTTCTTTTCCGGGACGAATTCTTTGAACCCTTGCCCTTTCAGGCGGCGGGACAGTTTCGTTTTATAGGCGTCAACCTGCTTTTCCAGTTTTTCAAAGACCAGATCGATGGCGGCATACATGTCCGGATGGGATTCCTCGGCCCGCAGGACCAGATCGCCCGCCGGAACAGTCACTTCCACCTTGGCCATGTCCCCTTCGACAGCCAGCGTTGTCCTGGCGCCACCGATGTTGCTAAAGTACTTTTCCAGCTTGGACAGGCGTCTGACGACATACTCCTTCAGGGCGTTGGTGACCTCAATGTTCTTGCCACGAACTTGGATGTTCATTCAACATCATCTCCTTATCGTTGTGGCTGTTCTCACCAGTAATATTCCCCGAACGGTGCGGAAATTCCTGCCTAAACATTCAAAATAACGGCACGATCATTCACGACCTTGCGTCACCCTGCCCAGTACCTCGCCAACGACCTGCTCAATCACTGCGGCGCGCCGTCCAATCTCGACAAAAAAAGCCTCGGCGCGAGCCAAATCATTGCGCACCGCCTGCCGTTCATCGACAACGCCCGCCAACACCAGCGACTGCTCGATCTGGGAGACGACGGGCCGAAAGGGCAGGCGCAGAAAGGCCATCGCTTTCCCGTCCGCCTCCAGGCCGCGCTGGATTTTGGCCAGTTGCTCATAGTATGGGAGCATCGTCGCCGATACATCCCTCGCGCGATCGACATTCATCTGGTACCGCCGGACGAGTTCGACTCCCTTCCGGCATTGGCGGCTGATCGTCTTCAAGTGACGGGACAGGCGCTTCAGTTCGCCGGCAATAGCGGTCGCTGCCTGCGAAAAATCCCCTTCCCCGGCAGTGAAGGCCTCATTCACCAGGGATGCGATCCTTTCGCGACGCGATCCCTCGCCCCCGCCGGCGATCGGCAACGAAGCGAGCACATCGGCCAAGGCGATGTTTTCCGCGCCAGGGATGCCAATGCCGCCTTCGGTGGCATTGATGTAGCGACGGTCCGGATGACCGGCGATGAAGAGGCGAAACCACTCCCGGAAGGCCAACCAGATCTCCTGGGTGTAGGTTTTTTGGCCGTAGATATCGACCGCTTCGATCCGCGCGCTCCCGTCTTTGACTGAGTCAGCACTGCCGGCAAAGACAGAACCGCTGAAATGGGTGGCGTCACCGGTGTAGGCCAGATCCTGGCCGACAAATACGATGGGATCGCAACCCATGCGATAGGCCAGGTGCAGACCCAGGTTGGCCACTGAAGCGCCCACGTTGAGCAACGAACCCCGCACGTCCACATGATCGCCGACGAGAGAAAACAGTTCCTCCTTATCGGGGGCGAAGAGAGCAAAGCGGCGCCCGCCGCCTCGATAGATGACGGTGATGTTGGGCAAAAAGGTGGTATCGAACACAAGGGGCACATCGTCATCAGGCAAATCATGAAAATGCATGTAATTCGGCTCGCCGCCATCGATGGAGATGACCAGGTGCGGGCGAATCCCCGCTTTGAGCAGCGAGCGCAGCGTCGGACTGGTGGCGATCACCACGCCCCGTTCGGCAAAGTCGGCGAGTCGGTTCATATTCTTTTCCAGCGACGGCCCCGCCGAAACAACAACGGCGGGGAGCGAGGAAAACCGCTCGAAGAGGTGCTTGACTGGCGCCGACTCCAACATCACCGGAAGATTGCGCAAAAAATTGCAGGCCCAGATCAGGGCGAAGTGGTTCTCCGTCGCCGCGATGATTTGCTGGGTCTGAAAAAAATCCGACAGTTGAGCCTTCACCTGCTCATAGTAGTCGTCAAAAGGCGTCAGCAGGTGATTGAACTCGTAGAGCTGCGCCGTCAGCGCCTCCCATGCCGAGATGTTGATCTGGTGCAGGATCGGCGTGATCGCTCCGGCGTCGACATCGATGGCGTACCGGAAGCGCGGGTCGCCCAAGACCTCCCGCAGGTCGACGGTCCAGAGGGCCAGCCAAAAAATCTCGATCGAACGCTCGACGACGAGCACTTTGACCCTCGGCGGCAACACCTGCCGAAGGACCTGCAAGGCATATCCCAAGCCAAAACCGAAGACGACAAAGGCGCTCCCCGGATCGCCGGCCAATTCGGCGACCCATTCCCGAGCCTGCTGCTGCGGATCCTCCGGCGAGTGCAGGTAGAGCCGCCGGTCCTCGACCGCGCAGAGCAGTGTCAGGTCGCCGGACCGGGCGGGCTCGACGGCAAAAGGCTGGTTATAGGGCGCCTTGTACCGGGCCATCCGCTCGGCCAGCGGCGGTTGCACAGAGGCCAGCGCCTTGAGATTGGCCTCGAAGATCGGATCGCTAAAAAAGCGCGCATAGGCGGGCGGAATAAAAGCCACGCGAGCTTCCTCCTTTGAAACCGCAACGACGCCGGAGGCCAGTCGCAACTCCGGCGGGATATCACGAGAGCGCCGGACAATCCGGCGCTCTCTTAGCCTTATGCAACGATGGACTTTACAATACTTTGCTCAAGAAAGCGCGCGTCCGCTCATGCTGGGCGCCGCCGAAGATCTGCTCGGGCGTGCCAGATTCCATGATGATCCCTTCGTCCATGAAGATCACCCGGTCGCCGACCTCACGGGCAAAGCCCATCTCATGAGTCACGACAACCATCGTCATGCCCTCGCGGGCCAAGTCCTTCATGACGTTGAGGACCTCGCCGACCATCTCCGGATCGAGGGCTGACGTCGGTTCGTCAAAGAGCATGATCTTCGGGCGCATGGCCAGCGCCCGGGCGATGGCCACCCGCTGCTGCTGACCGCCCGAGAGCTGCTCCGGATAGGCTTTCGCTTTTTCCGACAGGCCCACCTTGGCCAGCAGTTCCAGGGCGAGGCGCTCTGCCTCGTCCTTGGTCATCTTGCGCACCTGCACCGGCGCCAGGGTGATGTTCTCCAGCACCGTCATGTGCGGAAAGAGGTTGAAGCGCTGGAAGACCATCCCCACCTCGGCGCGGACGCGGTTGATGTCGGTCTCCTTGTGGGTGAGTGCGATCTCGTCGACGGTGATGTGCCCGTCCGTCGGTTCCTCCAGGTGGTTGATGCAGCGCAGGAGCGTACTCTTGCCGGAGCCGGAGGGACCGATGATGCAGACCACTTCCCGCTCTTGCACCTCCAGGTCGACTCCGCGCAGCACATGGAGGGAACCGAATTTCTTATGCAGCCCCTTGATTTCGATCATCGCCGGCATCTGTATTCCCCTCGTTTTTCAACTATCACTTGTCAGGTAATCGGCGCCCTTGTTACTGTCGTCGCCGTCGTTGCGTCACCACGTATCACTGAAGCGGGCTTCGACGAACCAACGCTTTTAGCGGTGCGGTTTTACGGCCAACTTTTCTTCGTACCAGGCCACAACGCGGCTAAAGACCAGTGTCAGCGTCAGGTAGATGGCGGCAACGGGCAACCATGCTTCCCACACCCGCGCCGTCGAACCGAGGACAGTCCGCCCCGCCATGGTCAGTTCCGGCAAGGAGATGACCGAGACGAGGGAGGAGTCTTTGAGCATGGCGATAAATTCGTTGCCCAGGGGCGGGATGACGCGCCGGAAGGCTTGGGGCAGGATGATGAACCGCATCGCCTGGGCATAGGTCATCCCCAATGACCGGGAGGCTTCCATCTGCCCCTTGTCGATGGACTGGATCCCGGCGCGAAAGATCTCGGCCACATAGGCGCCTGAGTTGACGCTCAAGGCGATGAGGCCTGAGGTCATGGCCGGCAGGGATTGCCCGATCAGCTTCGGCGCCCCCAGGTGGACGATAAAGATCTGCACCAGCAAGGGCGTGCCGCGGATGACGTCGGTGTAAAGGGTCGCCAGCCAGCGCAGCGGCTTCAAATGAGAGAGCCGCCCCAACGCGATAAACAGGCCGATGAATGTGCCGATCATGACCGAAATGGCCGTCACTTTGACCGTTGTCCACCCGCCCACCAGAAACAGGTCGGCATAATCCTGTACGATGTTCCATTTAAAATCCATGTTTTCGACTGGCTCCTCTGAAGTATTTTGCGTTCAGCCCCAGCAGGATCTGTTGTAAATGGTCTATGGAAGACAAAAAGAATAGGCGCAACAGGCTTTTCCTCCTGATACGCCTAATACTATACACTACCTTACCGGTTCAGCCAACCGATTTCTCTCGAAAAATTGCCCCTTCGACACTATTCCAGAAATTACTTCCCAGACAGATACTTATCGGAGATTTCCTTGATTTTGCCGCTCTTCTCCAGCTTGTCCAGGGCGTCGTTGACTTGCTTTTGCAGTTCAGCCTCGCCTTTGCGGACGGCGATGCCGTAGTCTTCTTTTTCAAAGCTGGCATCGTCGATCAGTGCCATTTTGGCGCTGGGGTTGTTTTTCAGGAAGTGCTGCACAACCGGCTTATCGGCGACGACGACATCGACGTCGCCGTTGCCCAGCATGTTCATCGCCATCGGCGTGGTGTCATAGCGGAAAATCTTGGGGCTCTTCTCGCCCATCAGTTTTTCCACGACATACTGGCCCGTCGTCGAGTTCTGGACGCCCACCTTCAGGTCCTTGATGTCGTCAAACTTCTTGACCGGCGAACCTTCCTTCACGGCGATCGCCTGAACGGCCACGAAGTAGGGTTTGGAGAAGTCGATCGATTCTTTGCGCTTGTCCGTGATGGTCATGGCGGAGATGACCATGTCCACGTTCTTGTTCGTCAGCGCCGCGATGATGCCGTCAAAGGGCGTGTCCACCAGTTCGATGTCGGCGTTGATCTCCTTGCCGACCGCTTTGATCAGGTCGATGTCAAAGCCGACGATTTGCCCTTTTTCATCTTTCCATTCAAAGGGCGCGTAGGCGGCGTCGGTGGCTACTTTGATCGTCTTCTTGGCCGCTTTGTCGGGGGAGGCAGCAGGCGCTTGGGCCGATTGACCGCCGCCGCAGCCGGTCGCGGTGACCAGCAAGCCCAGGGTCAGGAGCCCCATCATTCCGGTTTTTAACCATTTTTTCACTGGAACAGTTCCTCCTCTTCATGAATAGGTATGTAGTTGCGATAATTATACAGCTAGATGAAAGAAAGAACAATAAAAGATTGTTCCACTCAATAAAGGAACGGCGCAGCCCCCTTTGTTGTGAATCACAGGCCCTCGAGACGCTGTTTAATTATGCATTTCTTTCAGGATCTCTTCATAACAGCGTCGGGCGCCGTGGCCGTCGATCAACCGGTTTCCCCTCTCGCCATACCTCCTCGTCCGCTCCGGCTTGTCAAGCAGTTGAGCCAGCCTTTGAGCGATGGTCTCGGTGGCAAGCGGTTCCGGGACGGCATCTCTTGTAGGGGCAGGCGCCGGGTGAAACAAGGGGATCGCCGCTTCCCGGCGGCAGGCCTCAAGGGCGGCCGGAACCTGATTGCCGGCCTGGACGACGACGGCCGAAGGAATCCCCACGGCCAGGAACTCCTGCAGGGTCACTCCGGCCGCCGTGACGGCAAGGTCCATTTCCGGCAGCAGGCCGATGATATCGGTGGGGGGATCGTATCGCCGGAGCCAAGGCGCCTGGCTGTATCTTTCGGGAAAGCCCATATAGGGACCGACGATGACATGGGCCTCCAGCGACCGTCCGGACTGCTGCGTCCTCTCCACAGCCTCGAGCAGTCGCGGCAGGTGGCCCATCGGGTCGCCGCCGCCCAGCGTGACAAGCATTCGCGCCGCCCCTCCCGATTGGGGACGCTCACGCCGTAGACGTTGCTCCCGCCGTTCTTTCGCTTCCAGCACCCGCTGGCGAAGCAGTGTGTAAGCGGGTCCCAAGAGCGCTCTCCCGGCCTCTTGAAAGCGGTAGTTCTCCCGTTCCGCCGCCAAACCGGCGTTAATCACGAGGTGCGCCGTCATCGGAAAGGCGTTGTGATCATCGAGATAGACCACAAACAGCCCTGCCGAACGCAGCGCCCCCACCGTCTCCGGTCGAATCCGATAGGAGTCGATGACCAATAGCGGAGCGCCCTGTCGCTTCAGCCACTCCGCCCAACGGTCCGGCGCTTCGTCAATGGCGCCGCCGCTCTCTGACAGCGCCTCGACAGTGTCGCCGTTCCCCCTCTGCCGCCACTCAAAAACCTCCCCGGTCAGGATCTGGGCCGCCGGATCGAAGGGACCGACGGCCAGCACGCGATGGCCCTGGTCGCGAAAGGCCTCGCCAAGGGCGGCGCAGCGCATGACATGGCCCAGTCCGACCCCGCTTCCCCCATCAAAGTAAAAGGCGACAGTCCGCTCCATCACTTGACCTCCCCCGTCGCGGAATAAAAGAGGCAACCTCGATCAGGTTGCCTTTGCTCCTTCGATGACCGCCTCGATCACCCTGGCTTGTTGGCTTTCCGTCAGTCCGGCATACATGGGCAGAGAGACGGCCTGACTGTAGAAGCGTTCTGCAGCCGGGCAGAGACCCGGCCCATAGCCGAGATTCCGGTAATAGGGATGCAGGTAGACAGGGCGGTAATGAACATTGACCAGGATCCCCCGTTCCCGGAGGTAGTCGACGAACGCTTTGCGTCTCGCCTCACCGGCTACGACACGGATCACATAAAGATGCCAGGCCGATTCCCGTCCCCGACGCCGCCCCGGAAGGGCGATGGCCTCATTGAGACAGGCCAGTTCCCGGTCATAGCGATCGGCGATCTCCCGGCGGCGGTCCAGGAACCGGTCCAACTTCTTCAATTGGCTTTCCCCCAGGACCGCCTGGATGTCGGTCATCCGGTAGTTGTACCCCAAGGCATGCATCTCATAGTACCAGGCGCCCTCGTCCGCCTCCATGAACGCCCGATCCCGCGTGATGCCATGGCTGCGAAAAAGGACCAATTTACGATACAGTTCTTCGTCGTCAGTGACAACCATCCCGCCTTCGCCGGTGGCGATATGTTTTACCGGGTGAAAGGACAAGGTGGTCATGGCGCTCAGGCTTCCCACCGGCCGGCCCTCCACGGCGGCGCCAAGGGCATGGGCGGCGTCTTCGATCACCGGAAGGCCATATCGCTCGGCCATGTCACGGATCGCCGCAATATCCGCCGGCAATCCGGCGAAATGGACCGGTACGATCGCCCGCGTCCGCTCCGTGATCAACGACGCCACAGCGGCAACGTCCACATTTCCCGTGTCCGGCTCGATATCGGCGAAGACCGGTTTGGCCCCCAGGTAGAGGGCGGCGTTGGCCGTCGCCGCAAAGGTGTTGGCCGGGACGATCACCTCATCGCCGGGGCCGATGCCGGCGGCAAAATAAGCGGCATGGAGCGCCGCCGTCCCCGACGAGACGGCGACGCCGAAGCGGGCGCCGACGCGGCGGGCGAGCGCCGCTTCAAAGCGGTCGATGGCCGGACCGGTCGTCAGGTAGTCGCCGCGCAGCGCCTCGGCCACAGCGGCGATGTCCTCTTCATCGATGGACTGGCGGGCATAGGGAATCCACTCTTCCTGCCCTGTCATCGCTCGCCGCCCCTCAATTCCGGTTTGACCGCCTTCAGCCAGGCGGCTGTGCGGGCGATCCCCTCTTCCAGAGACAGGCGCGGACGCCAACCGAGCAAGGTTTCCGCCTTGGTGTAGTCACAGAGAAGTCGCCGGATCTCGCTCTGCGGGTGGGGATGGGCCACACAATCGACAGAGAAGCCCTCGCCGGCGCCGGTCACCTCGCCGATTAAAGAGGCGAGATCGCGAACGGCGATCTCCCGGCCCGACCCGGCGTTGAGCAACTGCCCCACGGCCGCCTCATCGATGCCGGCCTGGATGACAAAACGGGCGCAGTCCTCCACATAGAGCAGGTCCCGCGTCTGGGTCCCGTCGCCGAAGATGTGCAGGGGTTCGCCGCGCAGCGCCCGTTCGACAAAAATGGCCACGACACCGCCTTCGCCGTTCGTCTTTTGGCAGGGCCCGTAGGTGTTGAACGGCCGGATGACCGTCACCGGCAGGCCGTAGGCGTGGTAATAGGAGATCGCCAGGTGTTCGCCGGAGAGCTTGGCTCCGGCATAGGGCGATGCCGGCAGGACAGGATGGCCTTCATCGATGCCGCCCGTCTCCGGCGCCGGCGAATAGACCATGCAGGTGCTCATGAAGACAAAGCGGGTTCCATAGACCCGGCACAACTCCAGGAGACCGAAGGTTCCTTCCACATCGCGCGAAAAGGTGTCTTGCGGGTGATCGATGCTTTTTTGGACATTGATCTCCGCCGCCAGGTGGTAACAAAGGGGGAAGCGATGCTCGGCGAACCAGGCCGCCAACAACGCCCGGTCGCGGATATCGCCCCGGCGGTAGGTCAGCCGCCCCATCGCTTCAGCCGGCTTCAGAGGCGCCAATTCGGCGTTGGAAAAAGCGAGGTTCCCTTCACTCCCGTTGCTGAGATCGTCGATCGTCCAGACCTGGTGGCCCGCTTGCAACAGTTGGAGAACAACCCAGCGGCCGATGAAACCGGCGCCACCTGTGACAAGTATTTTCAACGAGGTTCATCCTTTCTTACAGCAGGTATCTGTGGGCGACGCCGGTGAAGACGCTCCTGCACGATCGTTTCCGTGGCAAACGCGGCAGGGACGATGAAAAACCCCGGAAACACCGGGGTCAAGGGACATCTATGCATCAGGATCGGAAAACTCGGGCGCTTTTCCCGTCTCTTCCCACTTGTCAAAACCATCGATAACCTTCTGGTAGGTGTCCTGGCATACGGCGGGCAAATCACCGCCAAAGGCTTCGGCCGCCTTCTTGTACCCATCCTCGAAACCCTTGCGCAACACGTCCAGGCGGCTCGGATCGCCGCCGGAGAGCGCCACGGCGAACTTCAGGATCCGTTCTGACACCTTGTCGGCGCCGAACTCGCCGCCATCTTCGATGTCACGGGCCGCCTGTTCCCGGGCCGCCTTCAGTTCCGGCGAGTCGATGACCGATTCGTCCTGGTCATCGATTTCCCCGTCGCTATCTTCGCCGTCTTTACCGGATTTCCCCTGCTGAACAATCAGGTGGCGCACCGTTTCAATCAAACGGTTGTACTGCTGCTCCGCCTGTTGCTTCAGCCGGTTGATCTCCTCCCAACTGACCTGATAGGTCCCTTTGGGCTCCGACTGGCCCAGTTCGACGATGGCGCCGACATCGCCTTCCTTCGACGGCTTTGTCGCAGCATCCGGCGCGGTGGAAGGAGCTTTGCCTTCCTCTTTGGCGCCCTGGCGGGAAACCTCCTGTTTCCCCCGGTACGTCGTCGTGGTTGAACGGTACGCAGTGCTGGCGCGATAGGCGTCAATTCCGGTCATCCTTGACCACCTCCTGCCTTTCCTATCGAGAAAAACAGGGGGAAACTTAACACATTTTCCTGGTCTTGGACCCCTCGGCGCGCCATTCCTTCCCCATCTCGACGGTCATTCAAGGACGCCCTTCGCGAGTGAGATCAGGGCGCGTCGGTCACATCGACGGCTTTTTGCAACACATCGCTGTTCAGGCCCCCCCATTCCGGGTGCTCGTCAAGCCAGCGCAACACCGCCGGCACGGGCGCGATCCCGCCGGGCCGGTAAAAGCGCCGGTAGATCTCCTCCATGAGTTGGAAGTCCTTCCTTTCGTCCACACAGAGACGGTACTGGGGACGCCGGTAGGCCTCCGGCGCCAGGTGGCGCTGCACGTCAAACCGGCCGGAGTGGTAGAGATGGAAGGTCACATGTTCCCGCGCCGCCGGGTAGAGAGCCTCGGCAAAGGCCTGTTCCAACGCCTCCCGGGAAAAGACCTCCGTATCCAGCCCACGCGGGCACTGGTCGACGGTCATGTAATCGGTCTCCGCCTCAGCGTAGGTGGTCATGACAGCGGCGACGATGTCCGGATCGATCAGCGGGCAATCGGCGGTGATCCGCACCACCGTCGCGGCGTCGACTTCCCTGGCGCAGAGGGCGTACCGGGAAAGCACATCCGCCTCATCGCCGCGAAACACATAGGCGCCGGCTGACCGGGCCAGATCGGCCACTGGATCGTCGATCCGCCCCCGGCTGGTGGCGAGGCAGAGCACATCGGCCTCGCGCACCCGTTTCAGCCGCTCCAAGACATGCCAGAGCAGCGGCATGCCGGCCAGCGGCATGAGCACCTTGCCCGGCAGGCGGCTCGATCCCATCCGGGCTTGGACAATGATCGCCCTTGTCAACGACGACGCCTCCTCCATTGCGTTGCCTGCAAGACAGGCCTTACTTCAACCGTTTCAGCAGTGTCTCGATCTTTTTCCGGGTCGCCGAGAAATCAGCCGGCAACAGCCCGAGGCAGATGACATCTTTGAAGCGATCGTCATGCCAGACATGCTCCCGGAGCGTTCCTTCGACAAGAAAGCCATAGTTCCGGTGCATGCGCGCCACCGCCTCGTTTCCCTCGAGCACCTCGGCCCAGATCTTGTGCAGACCCAGATCGCCAAAACCATGGCGAAGGAGCAGATACTCTGCCTCCAAGGCGACACCAGGCAGGCGATCGCGCTCTTCGGCGATGTAAAACCCTAAATCAGCCCGCCGGTGGCGCGGCTCCATGTGGGTCAGCGAAATCAGCCCCACCGGCCGCAGGCCAGTCCCGCTGCCGGTCACGGGCGGTTCCTCCGCTTCCATCCCGTCTACGGTCGCCCGCTCGGCAGGAAGAATGCGCTCAATCACAAAAAACCGGTGGCGCTCGCGATCACAGACCCGGTGGCGGTACCAATTCATCTGCATCTCCGGCGTGATCGGATCCCAGTTATACATGGGATAGTAAACCTCGGGGCTGTTCCGCCACTGGCGGATGCGCTCCAGATCGCGCTCCTCTACGGGGCGCAGACGGACAAAACGTCCGGTGATGATCGCTTCAGCCATTCCCGCTCCCCTGTTCCTCGCGGCGCATCTTCTTAAACCGTTCGCTGAAGGCGGCTCGCTCAAGGACCGTCACTTTGACGGGCACCTTATAGGGCAACAGGCGCTGGCGGCAAAACGCCCGCACCCGCCGTTTCAGCGCCGCCGTCTCCTCCGGATTTTCCAGCGCCAGCCGGGCCACGACGATCTGACCGGTGACAGGGTTATTTTCTCCCGTCACGACGGCGTCGACAACGTTCTCCATCTGCATGAGCACGCTTTCCACCTCGGCCGGGTACACCTTTTCTCCGCCCACGTTGATGATCTCGGAGCGGCGTCCGAGGATGCGCAGGTACTCGCCATCGACGAGCACCTCATCCTGGGTGTTAAACCAGCCCTCCTCATCGAAGGGGCTCGGCGCGTTCAGGTAGCCGAGCATGGCTGATTCGGCCCGGATCCAGAGGATCCCCTCGACCACCTTGGTCTCGAACCCCTCGCCGCCGATCCTCACCCAGAGCGAGTCAGACGATCGGGACTTCGAACGCAGTATGCCCAACTCGGACAGCCCGTAGGTCTGGAGCAGTCGGACCTGGGGCAGCGCCTCCCGCAGCCGCTTCAAGGTGCTCTCGGGCATCACTTCCGTCCCATAGGTGATCAACTCCAGCGAGGAGAGGTCGGCCCGCCGGTACGCCTCCGAGATGAGCAGGAGGTTCAAAAAAGTCGGCGACGTGGGCAGCACCTCGACCCGGTATCTTTCGATGTTGGCGCAGACCTGATCGGGTGTCCGCCCGGGCACGGTGATGATCGTGCCGGCGTTCGCCAGGACATAAAAGAGCGTATTGAATCCGCCGATGTGGTCGAGGAGCAAAAAGGTCAGCATCCGCTTCGACTGGCGGGGCTGTTGAAATTTTTTCATCAGGAGCGTCAGGTCATGAAGCGCCGCCTTGCTTTTTCCCGTCGACCCGGAAGAGAAAAGGATCAAACCGGGATGTCCCCGCTCAATCAGCTTCACCAGCAAGGGGTTCTGGGGCGGCTCCAGCCCATCAAGCGCGTTCAATGCCCCATCGCCCTCGCGCCAGCAACTGCCGCTTTTCCAGACAAGGCGCCATTGGTCGTCGTCGTCGAAGGTGAACAGCGCTTGCGCCTCGGCGATGGCCAGGAATTCCTCCCGCTGCCGCCGCACCGAATGGGTGAGGGGCACCACGATGACGCCCCGGTCGATGAGGGCCAGCAACAGGGCGCACAATTCCGGCGTATAGTCCCCTTCCACAGCGACAACCATGCCGGCTGTGATGGGCGGTCTGCCGGTTACAGGGTGGGGCGCCGATGCAACGATCGCCCCACGGGAGAGCGCGCCGTCAAGCTCCCCCTGCCAGGCGTCGATGCGGTCCAGCAGCCACCGGTAGCTGTAGGACCTTCCGTTCCAGATCATTGCCTCCGCCCCATCATGGGCGGCCATCTTTGCTTTCAGCCAGTCCAAAAACACGGTCACGCGCCCCCCAAATACAGCACCTGGCCGGTGATATAGTCGCTGCGTTCGCTGATAAAAAAGTCCACCACGTTCGCCACGTCGGCAAAGGCGCCCAGCCGCTGCAAGGGCAACTGCTCGATGAGCCTGTCGATCTTCGCCCTCGGCACGCCCCGGATCAGATCCGTCTCGATCGGTGTCGGTCCGACGGCGTTGCAGGTGATCCCGAAGGGAGCCAGTTCTTTGGCCAGGACACGGGTGAAGGTCTCGACGGCGCTCTTGGAGGCGGCATAGACGGCCTCTCCCTCGATCCGGAGCGGCACGGCGATGGTCGACAGGTTGACGATCCGGCCCCAGCGGGACCGCATCATCAGCTTGGCCGCCTCGCGGCTGCAGAGAAAGGTCCCGGCAAAGTTAGTCGATAGGATGTGATCGGCCGTTTTCCAGGGAGTCAGCACCGTGTGGTTCATCGCTGCCGTCCCGGCGTTGTTGATCAGGATGTCCAGCCGGCCCCACCGTCGCTTGATCGACGTCACCATCTCAATCACCTGGGCCTCATCGGCCACGTCGGCCTGCAGGTGCCAGTAGCGCTCATGAACCAGGTCGCTGCTTTCGCGACTGCAGCCGGCGACCAAATACCCGCCGTTAAGATAGTGTTCCGCCAGGCTGCGGCCGATCCCCTTGCGAGCGCCCGTGATCAGCATCACCTGGGGCGCCTGAGCCGGCGCGCCACCGTCTGGCTTCGATTCATTCTCGTATGTCATGTCCTGCACCTCAGCCTTCGGTTTCTTCAAAAGGAGCCGATCTCCCTCCGCTTGGATGCCTTCCTCCGAAAGCCGCATCGGCCGTCACAGCAGCGTGACGATGTAATCGGCCAGGGAGCCGACTGTGAGAAAGGGGCTCTGCCGTTGCGACATGGCCCGCTCATCGGCCAGCACGATCGCCTTGCCGGTGGCGTCCTCCATGTTTTGTTCCACATCGACGATCAAGGTGACCAGCCCGACCGAGTCGAGCAAGGCCTCCTTGCCAAAGAGCTTGCTCTCCTCGTTCAGCCCGCTCACCGGCCCGTCGCCTTCCGCCAGGAGTTCCGACAGGGCATCCACGATGACTTGTACAATCGCGTCCCGGGTCATGACAATCCCCTCTCCACTATGAAATATCGATGAAATATCGCATCGTTCCCATCGCCCGCTTCGCCGGGGCGTCGCTTTGTCACCCTATGCTTCTTCCTCTTCCGGAAAGAGGAGGTCCCAGGTCACCGGCGTTCCTTTGGCCGCATCCCGGATGAGGGGCCTGCCGAGCAACAGGTCATAATACTTCGGCGGCAGGCCGTCGCCCGGCCGGATCACCCGCAGGTTCTCCGGCGTGAATCGTTCGCCGGCGCCCATATCGGCGCCGATATAGAGGGAACGGCGATGCTTCAACGATGTGGCCTCGCCGCCGAGGGGTCCGTAATGCACCCGGCCCAGCGCCTGCCAGGCCCGTTCCGTCTCCGCAACCAGCGCCGCCATCTCTGCCGGCTCCAGGGAAAACGCCGCATCGACGCCGCCATCAGCCCGGTTCAGGGTGAAGTGCTTCTCGATCACCGTCGCCCCGAGGGCCACGGAAGCTACGGCGACACCGATGCCCAGGGTGTGATCGGACAGGCCGACCTGCACCGCTGTCTCCTCCGGGGCGGCGCCTCCGTAGAGGGAAAGCAGGTGGGGGATCGTCCGCAGGTGGCTGGCTTCCGGCGACGCCGGGTAGCTGCTCGTGCATTTGAGCAAGGCCAGGTGACAGCAGCCGGCATCCCGGGCCGTGCGGACAGCCTCATCGATCTCGGCCACCGTCGCCATCCCCGTCGACATCAGCAGGGGCTTGCCTGTCGCCGCCACCCGCCGGATCAGGGGCAGATCGGTCAGTTCAAACGAGGCGATCTTGTACATGGGCACATCGAGCGATTCGAGAAAATCGACGGCAGAGGCGTCAAAGGGGGTGCTGAAACCGATCAGGCCCAGTTGGCGGCAGCGCTCGAAGATCGGGCCGTGCCACTCCCAGGGCGTCGCCGCCTCGGCGTACAACTGGTGCAGCGTCCTGCCGGCCCAGAGGCTCTGGGGATCATCGATGCGAAAGGCGGCCTTGTCCACATCAAGGGTCATCGTATCGGCCGTGTAGGTCTGGATCTTCAAGGCATGGGCGCCCGACCGGGCAGCGGCCTCGACGATCTGGAGCGCCCGCTCCAGGGAGTGGTTGTGATTTCCCGACATCTCGGCCACGATCAGCGGCGGCGCATCGGCGCCGACGATCCGCCCGGCCACCGTAAATGAACCCATGGGCATTCCCTCGCTAGTCATTCCTTTATCTTACCATCATCGACAGGCCGGCGGTACGGGTAGGGCCGCTCAGAGCCGCTCAAACAGGTT
Organism: Heliomicrobium gestii; assembly: GCF_009877435.1. Lineage (NCBI taxonomy): Bacteria > Bacillati > Bacillota > Clostridia > Eubacteriales > Heliobacteriaceae > Heliomicrobium > Heliomicrobium gestii. The sequence goes on from NZ_WXEX01000006.1 coordinate 27,342, forward strand.
CAAGGCCTCCCGCACGACCTGATCCATGTTCAGGTAACGGTACTGGCCCAGTCGCCCCACAAAAAAGACATCGCTCAGTTTGGCCGCTTCCTCGGCGTATTTTTCATACAATTCCCGGTTCTTCCGAGCCGGAACGGGATAATAGGGTTCACCATGGGCCATGGGATACTCCCGCACGATCGTCGTGACAGGGCATTGCTGCCCCGTGGCGTGCTTGATCTCGATGATCCGCGTGAAATCGAATTCGTTGGGGTAATTGACGACACAGGCCGGCTGGAACTGCTCCCGCTGGATCCGTTCAAACTCGAACCGCAGCGAGCGGTACGGGAGACGCCCCAGGGCGTACCGGAAGTACTCATCGATGGGCCCGGTGAAGATCAGCCGGCGATAGGGGATGACCTCTTTGATCTCGGCAAAATCGGTATTCAACATCAGCTTGATCCCGGGATGGTCGATCATCCGCTCAACCATGCGCGTGAACCCCTGCTTGGGCATCCCCTGGTAGGTGTCGGCAAAATAGCGGCCATCGCGGTTAAAGCGGATCGGGACGCGGGCGCAAACCTCCGGTTCCAGTTCAGAGGCCGCCATGCCCCACTGCTTGCGCGTATAGCGGTCAAAAAATTTCTCGAAGAGTTCCCGGCCCAGCTGGCTGACGATGACATCCTCCGAGTTGCGGGCCTCTCGCGGCTCCCGCCGGCTCGCCAGGAAGGCCTCCATCGTCTCCGCCGTCAGGGAAAGGCCGTAGAGTTGATTCAGCGTATCCAGGTTGATCGGCAACGGCAGCAGTTGCCCATCGACCCAGGTCAGCACCCGGTGGAGGTAATGATGCCAATCGGTAAACCAGGACAGATACTGAAAGACCTCGCGGTCATTGGTATGAAACAGGTGGGCGCCATAACGATGAACCAGCACGCCGCTGTCGTCGTAGCCGTCATAGGCGTTCCCGGCGATGTGGGATCGCTTTTCCACCAGCAGCACCCGGGCGCCCCGCTGGCTGGCCAGCCGTTCCGCCAGGGTGCATCCGGCCAAACCGGCGCCCACGATCAGGTAATCGAACATCCGCCATCCCCCATATTTTCAAACGGTTCTCCAACATCTCGTCTTGCTTCGTCTTTGTTCGACTCAACCCGGCCCGAGTTCCTCCCGCTTGTGGGGCACAAAGAGCGCCATCAGCGAAAAGACGATCAACCAGGGCAGCCAGAGCAGCGCCGCCGCCAGCGCTGCCAACAGGGTAAAGGCGCCATTGCGCGCGCCCGTCGCCATCAGGCCGGCTGAAGTGAGCGGCGAAAGCTGGCCCGGGAGATTGATCTGCACATGCTGCCGCGCCGGGATGGCCAAGCTGAAGCGCAGCACGTTGTAAAAGCCGGAGCCGGACACATTGGCCACCGGCGCCACAACGGTGTCCCACCGGCGCGATCGGACCGCCTCGGGCACCTTCGCCGGGTCAAAGCTCCCCACCTCCGGGTAGACGAGCACCTCATCGACCTCGCCGTAACCGGCGGCCATGTCCCGGCCATGGGCGTGGGTCAGGATGGCCAGCTTCATCCCGGGATACTCCTGGACGAGGGCCGGCACGATCTTATCGATCTGTTGAAAAGAGACCGCACGGATCAACAGGCACCATTTCTCCGTTGATTCGTTCATCCTTGCCCTCCCTTCCCGTCGATAACCGCCAGGATCTCTGCTGTCTTTTGCCGGAGCAGCGCCTCATCGCCCCGCGTCTCCACGTTCAGGCGGAGCAGGGGCTCTGTATTGGAAGCTCGCAGGTTGAAACGCCAGTCGGCAAATTCAACGCTGAGACCATCGGTGCGGTCGACGACGCCGCCGGAAGTGAAACGACCCTCGATCTCGGCCAGAACCGCCCCCGTTTGGGTCACCCGGCGGTTGATCTCGCCGCTGCAGGGGAAGCGGGCCATCCGTTCCGCCACCAGTTCAGACAGCGCCTTGCCTTCCCGGCTCATCGTCTCCAGAACGAGCAGCCAGGGGATCATGCCGCTGTCACAATAGGCGAAATCGCGGAAGTAATGGTGGGCCGACATCTCCCCGCCATAGAGGGCATCCTCCAGGCGCATGCGCTCCTTGATGAAGGCATGGCCTGTTTTGGACTGCACCGGCAACCCGCCGGCCTCGGTCACCATCTCCCGGGTGTTCCAGGTCAGGCGCGGATCATGAATGATCCGGGCGCCGGGACTGCGGCGGGCGAAGGATTGTCCGAGCAGGCCCACCAGGTAGTAGCCCTCGATAAAGCGCCCCTGCTCATCGAAAAGAAAACAGCGATCGAAGTCGCCATCCCAAGCGATGCCCCCGTCGGCGCCAGCCTTCCGGACGGCCTCGGCCGTGGAGAGCCGGTTCTCCGGCAGCAACGGATTGGGGATGCCGTTCGGAAAAGAGCCGTCCGGCTCATGGTGTACCTTGACAAACTGAAAGGGAAGATGGGCTTCCAGGGCGTCGATGATCGGCCCGGCGCAGCCGTTGCCGCTGTTGACGACCACCTTCAGCGGGCGGAGGGCCGCGCGGTCCACATAGGAGAGCAGGTGAGCCACATAGGGGGCCATCAGGTCATCGCGGCGAAGGATCCGGCCCTTTCCCGCCCCTTCGCCCTCCGCGACCCGAGAAAAGGCCCATTGATCCCCTTTTGCGCCCGTGGCGAGCGCCTCCAAGTCCCGCAGGCCGCTGTCGCCGCTGATAGGACGGGCCTCGGACCGCACCAGCTTCATCCCGTTGTAATCGGCGGGATTATGGCTGGCCGTGACCATGATGCCGCCGTCCAGTTGCCAGTGGAAGGTGGCGAAATAGACCTGTTCCGTTCCGCAGCAGCCGATGTCGATGACATCGCAGCCGCCGTCGGTCAGCCCTGCCGCCAGCGCGCGGGCCAGGGCGGGACTGGAGGGACGGACATCATAGCCGACGACGACCTGCTTCGCCGGAAACAACTGCACATAGGCCCGACCGATCCGGTAGGCCAGGTCTTCATTCAACTCATCGGGGACGCGGCCGCGGATGTCATAGGCCTTAAAGGGGTTTCCTCCCACCCGACGCACACCCTTCCGTCTTCGATTTTCCTATAAAAACGCTACGAATAAAAACGCTATTCGATTTTAATGGCGTCCACAATGATCGACGTATAGCCCAAGCGTCCATCGACATTTCTTCTGTCAAAACGGCGGGAACGGTGGATCATTCCGTCCTGACAATCCCAGTCGCGATAATGAAATTCCCCGTTCTCATCCCAGTACTCCAGCAGTTTCACGGCAAAACCGCTTCGCAAGAAGATCTTACAAAACTCATCATAGGTGTACAGGCATTGATGTTCATCCTTGCCGACATCGACAGCCTGGATGTATTCCTTGTTAGGGTGATAGCCATCGGGCACGGCGACGCGCAGATAACCGCCCGGCTTTAAGAAATTGTAGCAGTTTTGGGCGGCCACCTGCCCCTCTTCCTTGGTCATATGCTCCCAGACATGCTCGGCCATGACGGCGTCAATGCTGCCTTCCGCAAAGTACTTCCGCCATTGTTCCGATGAGGTGATATCCAGGAAGCTCATTTCCGTGGGGAGCCAGTCTTGTTCAAAGATCTGGCTGGCGCCGATGACGATCCGGATCTTTTCGTTATTCTTCTGTTTCTCCGCGAGAGCTTCCTTGAACTTGATTTCGTGCAGGTCGAAGACGTCATACTTCGTCACCTGGTTTTCGGTCAGCTGCTTGGCGATCTCCTTGTAGTAGTTGCTCGTGATGATCACATGGAGCGTCCGGTCTTCGAAGAGATGGCTCGGCGGATAAATGGGCAGACCGTTGAATCGGGTTCCCCACTTTTTCGGGTCATTGTCACAGTAACCGATGATCTCATAGTCGCCGCGCAGGTAGTCATAGGCCGCCAGCCCCAGATTGGAGGCGCCGAACAAAACGGTGCGTTGCTTCATTCCCTGCTCCCCTTCGACCTTAACTTCTTCCGTATGTATCGGTAAACCGGACGATGTCGTCTTCTTCGAGATAATTGCCGTTTTGCACCTCGATGATCACCAGGGGGATTTTGCCCGGATTCTCCAGTCGGTGCCGCGTTGACTTCGGCACAAAGATGCTTTCATTCTCGTGGATCATCCGCGCCTCGTCGCCGATGGTCACCCGCGCCGTTCCCTCCAGGACGATCCAGTGTTCGGAGCGATGATAATGCATCTGCAGGCTTAGCCCTTGTCCCGGCTGAACGACGATGCGCTTCACCTTGTGACCGGGCGCGTCGACGAGGATCGTGTAATTCCCCCAGGGCCGGTACTGCTTCGGGTGTTCCACCGCTTCGCGCCGTTGCCGTCGCTTCAACTGCTCGACGACTTCCTTGATCTTCTGGGATTCGCCGCGGCGGGCGACGACGATCACATCAGGCGTCTCCACGACCAACGTGTCTTCCAGGCCGACACCGGCCACCAGCCTGCCGTGGCTCATCAGCAGCGTCTCGCGGCATCCGAAGGGGATGCAGTCCCCCTCAATGACGTTCCCCTCGGCGTCTTTGGGCAACGCCTCAAAGATAGCGTCCCAAGAGCCGATGTCGTTCCAGTAGAGGCCGAAGGGGAGCACGACCACCCGCTCCGATTTTTCCGCGATCGCCTTGTCGATCGAGATGGACGGCGCTTCCGAAAACCGGTCGAGCATCTGATCGAAGGGGGAGCGGGCCATCTCCGCCAGATCCGGTTGATGGCGCTCCATCTCTTCGAGAAGACAGCCGATCGTAAAGGCATACATGCCCGAGTTCCAGTAATAGCCGCCTGCCGCTAGAAACGACTCAGCCGTGGTCCGATCCGGTTTTTCCGTAAACCGGCGGACGGCAAAGCCGATGTCCCGGGCGTCCCCCGCCTGGATATAGCCGTATCCCGTTTCCGCGTTGGCCGGTTCGATGCCGAAGGTGACGATCTGTCCCGTCTGGGCGGCGCCGATGGCCGCCTCGATCCGTTCGGCAAAAGCCTCTTCCGGGCGAACCAGGTGATCCGAGGGCGCCACAAAGAGCGCCTCGCCAGGGTCGCACCCCAAGACATCAAGGCAGTAACGGGCGCTCAGGGCGATGGCCGGCGCCGTATTCCGCGCCGCCGGTTCCAACAGGATATGGGCGCGCTCCGCCCCCCACCGCCGCAACTCCGTTTGCACATGATGAAAATAAGCCTGGTTGGTGACGATGACCATATCCTCCGGGTTGACGCGCTGGCGAAAACGCTTCACCGTCTGCGCCAGCAGGGACATCTCCCCGCCGATCTGCAAGAACTGCTTCGGGTAATCCTGCCGCGACAGCGGAAAGAGGCGTGTGCCTCCGCCCCCCGCCAAAATAATCACTTTCATGGCTCTGCCCCCTTTTCCGGCCCCCAAGCTCCTCTTGGAACAAACTCTTTATCGGTAAAAGGTAAAGTTGACCCGGTAGGGGACACGCAGCTTTTGCGCGACCTCCTCCCGCACCGGCTTGCGCAAGGGCAGGATCGTTGTCATGCCGGCGGCGGCGGCCCAGGCAGCCTTGATATAAATCATAGTCGACTGTTCCAAGGAAAAGTAGCAGCAGTAATAAAACAGGCGCAGGGTCAGACCCCAGGCGCGCAGCAGCGGTTGATTCTTCCAGACGAGCCAGAAGAGGTTGCGCGTATAGAAAAAAGGCGCCCGCCAGGACTGGCGATTGACCGGCGAAGCCTTGTGGTAGGCGATGATGTCGGGGAAGAACTCGATGCGGTACCCGGCGTCCCAGATCCGGAAGGCCATGTCCATCTCGTTCATGTAGAGAAAAAACTCGCCGGGGTAATAGCCCGCTTGTTCCATCACCTGGCGCCGCACGCCGGCGCCGGCGCCGTTGAAACTCATGTAATAGTCGACACCCACCGGTTTCGCGGCGCCACTCGTCTTTTCACCGCTCGAAGGGGGCTGAGCCTTCTTCGCCGCCTCCCCCATGGCCGGTTGCTGCCGTTGCCCAGCTTCAAACTGGCTGTAGCTGCGCACGTCAAAGGCGACGACACCCAGTTGGGGGTCTGCCTGAAAGCGCTCCACCATGCGACGGATCGCGTCATAGGCCGGAAAGGAATCGTCGTCCAGGATCAGGACGTACTCGCCCCGGGCCGCCCGGAAGCCGTAGTTGTATCCCTCGACACCCAGGTTTTTCCCCGTTTCGATCAAACGCACCTGGGGAAACTCAGCGCGGATCATCTCCACACTGCCGTCAGTGGAGCCGTTGTCGACGACGATGATCTCCAAATAGGGATAGGACTGCTCCTGCAGCCGCGTCAGCCCTTCCCGCACATCTTCGCGACGGTTCCAGTTCAACATGACAACAGACACCAGTTCCAACAGCGTCACTCCTCCCCTTTTTCCTTCCAAATCGCTTCGAGGGAGCGACGCACGCTCGTCCGTTCCAGGCCGAATTCCTCCCGGGTTCGTTGATCACAGAGGGACAAATCGGGAAAGAGGAATCCACCGGCCCCCTGCAATGAAACGGGCCGGATGAGATCGGCGGGATGCCCGAAGACCTGGGCATAGGCAGAGGCGAAAGCAAACCGGGACAGCCGTTCCCCGCAGACATGATAGACGCGCCGTTGAAAAGACTCCCCGTCGATCAAGGCCCCGAGGATGTGGAGAAAATCGGCGTAAAAGGTCGGCGAGTAGTAGGCGTCGTGGTAGCAATCGACAGGCTCCTCTTTGGATAGGGATGTGTCGAGAAATTGCAGGAACGTCGCCTCCCTGTCGTAAAGGGCCGCCAAACGGAGGACAAAAAAACAGTCGGAACGCGAGAGTCCCTCCCTCTCGGCCGCCCGCTTGCTTCTTCCATAAACGGTGGTCGGTTCGGGCGGGTCTGTCTCCTGATAGCGCCCCCGCACCCCGTCAAAGACATAATCGGTGGAGATATAGATCACCCGCGCATCCGGGAAGGCGGTCAGCAGGTTGCTCGTGGACTGGCGATTGACAGCGTCAGCCAGCGCGGGATCGCGCTCGCAAAGGCCGATGTTTTTCACACCGGCGGCGTGGATGATAACGTCAGGTTTGACCTGTCGGGCCAGCGCCGCCAGGGCAGCGGGATCGGTCAGATCGCAGGGGATCCGGCGAGGTCCGGCGGCGCAACGAGCGCTTACGCCGGTCCAGTCATACCGCCCGTCAAGCCACCGCCCGACAAGGCCGCCCACATAGCCGGTCACACCGGTCAACAACACCCTTTTCGTCATCGAATGATCGTTCCTTCCATGTTGACTCCGGCGGCGATGACCGGGGCCGCCGCCAGGGCGACCTGCTCCACTTCCTCATAATTGCGGCCATCGGGGTTGGTGTAGGGGATCACAGCGGCGCGGAAGGAAAACTCGCTTTGCAGCGCCCTCGCCCAATCGCCCAGCAGGGAGGCGCGAAAATCGCCCGTCTGCTCGAAGACATGCATCCGTTCCGGCGATAGGAGCGGCGCAAAATGGGCGACAAATCGCTGGTGAGTCAACACATGGGCCTCATAGCCGAGGCGGTTCAGCAGTTCCAGCAGCGCCACCGTCAGGTTGACATTGGCCGCCTGCAGCAAAAGGACCCGTTCTCCCGGCTGGACGCTCGCCGCCACTTTCTCGGCAAAGGCGGCTTGGAAGGCCGGCGCTCCGACAGCCCGGCGCACCTTGCTCTCGGCCCAGCGGCGATAGGCCAACGCCACATAAGCCTCCAACTCCTCGCCGCTGAAGGTCTCCGTCCGGGAGACGGCCTTGAAGGCGCCGTCATAGTCAGACCAGTTCTTCGTCGTGATCCACCCGTTGCGTTCGTACAGGGCATACATCCGCGTGCCCGGAAAGGGCGTGGCGATGGAGAACTGCAGCGACTCCGCTTCCATCCGGCAGGCCAGATCGATGGTCCGCTCGATGCTTTCCGCCGTGTCATTGGGCAGGCCGATGGTAAAGGTGAGGTGCACCTTGATGCCCAACTCACGGGTGAAGTTGACCATCTCGACGACCTTCTCCAGGCTCATCCGCTTGCCGATGTCATTGAGCACCTTGGGATCGGCCGATTCCACGCCGTACTTCATGCTTTGCAATCCCGCCGCCCGCAGTTCCAGCAAGGCCTCGCGGGTCATCAGGTCGGCCCGCCCCATGGCGCCCCAGGGGACGCGATCGAGCCCCCGCTCTTTCAACAACCGGGCCAGCGCGCGCACATAGTTCAGGTCCACGTTGAAGGTGTCGTCATCAAAATAAAAGCTCCGGTAGGGATACTGGCGGAGATGGGCCTCGATCTCGGCGACCACATCTTCCGGATTCCGTTTCCGGTAACGGCGGCTGCGGTAGATCACCTGGGGCCAGACACAGAAGATGCAGCCAAAGGGACAACCGCGGGTGGCGTACACCTGCAGCTGCGGCCGTTCCAGGCCGAGGCCGTGATCGATATAGTTTCCGTTGGGGAGATCGGTCCGGTCGGGCCAGGGAAGTCCATCCAGTTCGGTCAGCGCTCCCTCGCCCGTTTTGACGACCTTTTGCCCGTCTCGATAGAGCAGGTTCGCCACGGCGCCGAGATCGCCGCCATCGCGCAGCGTCGTCAGCAGCCGCGTCACCGGCGCCTCATACTCGCCGTAGACGACATAGTCGATCACCCCGTGGTCGGCGAAAAACCGCTCATCCTCCAGTTCAAAGTGAATCCCGCAGAAGACGGCGCGCAGTTGCGGGCGCATCTCCTTCAGCCGTTGCACAACCGTCAAGTCATGGTCAAGGCTCGGCGTCGACGTTTCGACGACGATCACATCGGGCTGAAAGGCCGCCACAAAGGCATAAAAATCCTCGTAGCTTTCGCCAAGGGCGATGGAGTCCCTGACTTGGGCCGTAAATCCGGCTTGTTTCAGCATGGCGCCGGCTGTGGCCAGGAAAAAGGGGACAGGCATGTCGCCGCCGACCAGTTCCCCGCCATAATACTGGAATGTATGGGGCCAGCGGGACCCGGCGCGAATCCCGCGCCAACCGGGCTTCCCGGCTTCCGGCTTCTCATGCCAGGGGAGGTTTGCTAAAAGCACGCGCACTGCCTAAACTTCCTTTCCTCGTTCATACCGTCGGCAGCAACTCCCAAAGGGGATCCTCCAAGTCGTAAAGCGGCGCTACGACCGCGCTCCCCTGCATCCCCCGGATGCTGTGGTAAATCTGCGGTCCCGACGATTCGGCAGCGATGACAATCCCATCGAGTTGCAGGCGCGCCAGATCATCCACCGAAAAAACGGGGTGGCCCGACACGGTGGCGCCGGCCAAGCGACGGTCGACGAGGCCCAGCATGTTCAACTTGGGATAATCGGCGAGGACCGCCAGCACCGCCGCCGCCATCAGCCCTTGCGCGCCGTAGATGACGATCCTGCTGCCAAGCCGCTCCCACTGGGCCAGCACAGGACGCAACCGCTCGATGAAGGGACGTTCGCAGATCACCCCGTCGGCGGCGGCATCGATGCGCAGGTCGTTGACGATCAGGCCGGTGTGATCCACGGCCAATCGATCGAACACTGCGGCGTCGCCCTTGGCGATCGCGCTCAGCCATTCCCGGACATGGTCTCTTCTCACCAGGTAGTTGAGGACCGGTCGAAAGCCCCTTGCCCCGGCAAAACCGGGACAACGCCGCTGGGCCAAGGCAGCCAGATCAGGGCGAAGATCGCCCGGTCGCACCGTCTCTCGAAGGAGGACGCCGCAGATGTTCTCTTTCCATCGCTGGACCCGGTTGTCATCGAGCTTGCGCGTTTCTAAAAAGGTCCGCACGGCGATAAGGGGCGGTCGCCCCCCTTCCATGATCGGTCGCACTAGGCTGTATTCGATGTTTTCCACAGCAAACTGACCGATGAGGAAATGAAAATAGCGGCTCTCCTCGTCGCGCAGCAGTTCCGCCAAGCGCTCATCGCCAAGCAACGGTTCGACCTCACCGAGGTCTTTCAGGATAACCTGCCGGACCATCTGTTCCGGCGAAGCCGTCCCCATCTGCGCTGGAACCGGACAAGGGTTCGAGGCGCCGTTTCGCCCTTTGCCGTGTCCCGCCCCGTTACGTTCGGCGGCCCGTTGAAACAGTTCGGTCAGGCGCTGGGTCGTCGTATGATCGCGATGGGCTCTCGCCCCCACCTGTTCAGCCATGGCCTGGCGTTCCGCCTCATGGGCGATGTAATAGGCGATTTTATCCTGGAGATCGGCGGCGTCGTCATAAAAGACGATCTCCTCGCCTTCCCGGAAGAGTTCGGCCAACTCGGGGTTGCGGTTCGTGATCTGCAAGACGCCGCAACCGGCCACCTCGAAATGGCGCAGTTTCGTCTGATAGCCGTCGCCGTCGGCGGAAAAACCGGGATTGAAGACAATCTTGCTTTGCCGGTAGACGCGCACCATCTCATCGGTCGTGAGGACGCCGCCGTTGCAGCCATGGAGCACCGGGTGCTTGTCCCATCCGGAACCGAAGATCCGAAAGTTCAAGCCGGCGCTCTGACAAAACTCGTAGACGTCGACAAGGTTTTGCTGGCGCCGGTAAGCTTCATGTTCGGTGGAAAACACGTTGTTTTGAAAGAGGTTTTTGCCGATATACACCACGTCGTAGATCGCGGGGCCGCAGTCAAGGGGGCGAAAGACGGCCGGATTGAAGCCCCAGGGGAGATACATGACCCTCTCGCCCCAGCCCATGGCCTGTCGACGAGCCACGGCGCGCTTCGAATGGGAGGCGATAAGATCGAAAAAGGGGTCGACAGGCTCATTTTTCTTATACCAGACTTCGGGCTCATCGTCGGCATGAAAGGCGACGACGGGCAGCCCCGCCTGTTTCAGGACAGAAAAAAAGTCCTCGCTCAGTTCCTGTTGGATGCCGTCGGAATAGAAGAAGAAAAAATCGTAATTGCCCTTGCGGATCAACGAATAGAGGTACTTTTCGATGGTACGGGCTTTATGAACCACCTGAATGGGGGTAATATCCACAAAAGTCGGGTCGAACAGCGCCTGCATCGGCTTGATCCAGCAATCCTTGATATAAACGCTCGACAGCATCCCTGTCATCAAAATTCGCACAAATCCACGCCCTTTGAAAGATCCTTTCTCCCCATTCTATCGACAGCTTCCACTCTATCCTTTAATAGACAATCTCCCAGGAGGGATGTTCGAGTTCATACAAGGGGATGACACAAAACCGGCCCAAGCTTTTGCTGAGGTTCTCATAGATCTCCGGCCCCGAAACGGTGGCAGCCACCAGCACCACGTCCGGTTGCAGCGATTCCAGCATATCGGCCGAAAACACGGGATGCCCGTCCAGGCTCTTGCCGGCGAGCGCCCGGTCGATATAGCCGAGAAAGGAGACGCCGCGACGTTCGATGGCCTCCCGCGCCACCGGCGGCAGCGCGCCCCGGCCGCCGTAGATCATGACCGATTTCCCCAGTCCCTTCAGGTCCGCCATCAACCGGTCGAGCTTTCCCCGCAGGTTCAAAAAGGAGAAGGCCCTCCCGGCAGACCGGTGAAAGCGCACGCGGTTGACGATGCGATGGCTATGGATGATGCGCAAGTCTGCGCGTCCGCCTTTAGCTGCGCCTGCACCTGCGCCGGACCCCAAACCTGCGCCCGCACCCGCCCCCACACCGGCGGAGCCGAAGCCAGAGCCGGAGCGAACAGCAGCCATAAAATCGTCCAGCCGGGACGCGCGAACGAGATAATTGAGCCCCACCAGCGGCGACGCTGTTGTGCCAGGCAGGATCAACCGGTCTGCCATGTCTTGCGGCAACAGCGCGAGCGCCTGATCGCCATCGCTGTCCAAGAGGCAGCCGTTGAAATTCTCTTTGTTCACTTGGATGAAGTTGCCGTCCTGGCCGGGAAACTCGACGATCGTTCGCACCGTAAGCACATCGGCCGGCGAATCGCTGCCGAGAAAGGTCCGGATGGGCAGGTAATCGGACTCGATGGACAGGAGATCCGACTCCGGGGGCAAGAGATGGACAAAAGCGCGCTCCGGCTCGGCAATCCCATCGCCGTAGACGCAGACAGGCGTCCCTTGAATCTGCTGAGGATGTCCCGCCCATACGGACGCGGCGCCCCCTCCCGGCCCCTTCTCCGTTCGATCCTCACGCGCCTTCCCGCCTTCCTCGCTCGAAAAACAGGCGCGAACATGGGCCATCAGCGCCTCGACCCGGTGTTCCGCCGTATGACCGCTCCGGGCGACTTTAAGCGCCGACAGGGCGATCCGGGCGCGTTCCTCCTCATGGCGCAGGTAGTAGAGCACCTTCTGTTCCAATTCATCCACATTCGAAAAATAGACGGCGCCGCCGCCATCGGGAAAAGAGGCCGCAAAGTCGGGGTTATGGTTGGTCAACTGACAGGCGCCGCTGCCGGCCACCTCAAAGAGGCGCAGCTTGTTTTGATAGGAGGCAAAGTCGTTGTCAGCGGTCCAACTGGGGTTAAAGACCAGCTTGCTCTCGTTGAAGATGCGGACCATGGCGTCATCTTCCACCAGACCGCCCGCCGCCTCGCCGAGGATGGGATGGTCTTCCCAGCCCATTCCGAACAAGCCGAAACGAAGTCCCTGGCGCCGGCAAAGCTCATAGAGGCGCACGAGCGAATCGGCCCGCAGGCGGCTGTCTTCAAACCAGTCCTCCGGCCGGCCCGACTGTTTGTTTTTCCCGACAAAGACGATGTCGTATTTTTTCTCCGCATCCGGCATGCGTCGAAAGACAGCCGGATTGTACCCCCAGGGGAGATACAGCGCCCGTTCCCCCCACCCCTCGGCTCGCCGCCGCTCGCAGCTACGGCGGGAATGGGTCGCCACCATGTCATAGCGGTGATCGAAGCGCCGGTTGCGCTCATACCAGACCTCCGGTTCGTCGTCGCCATGAATGGCGATAACGGGGATCTGGCTCTGCCGCAGGGCGGCGAAAAAAGCGTCCGGAAAATCATTGGCGATGCCGCCATCGGTGAAAAAAAGAACGCAATCGACGGTGTCGTTGCGAAGCAACCCCAGAATGTACTGGTGGCAAAAGCGGCCTCTGCCGTCGCCGACGGCCAACAAGGGGGCCGTATCAACGACCAGGCTGTCGGGATAAAGGCGGCGCAGCGGCGCTCGCCAGCAATGCTCCATATAGCGGTGACTGAAGTTTCCGATCGCGAGAACTCTCATCATTCGCACCTTCATTTCTTAGGGAAGCAGCGCGGCGATCCGCTGCCACAGATCCGCTTCGCTGATCCCCTCGATGCAGGGCCAGGGCTGATCGCCCTTCAATGCAAAGCGGCAGGTCCAGTTGCAGTCAAAACAATCCATCCGGTGATAGACAGAAATCGGTGGATGCTCTCCCGGGGCCGTGTAGGGGACAAACCGCCCGAAATGGCCGCCCCCCAATAGGCAGAGGGATGTCGTCGCTACGGCGGCGGCCATGTGAACGGCGCTCGTTTCGTTGCTGATCACCAGCTTGGCGCCATGGATCCAGTTGGCCAACTCAGACAGCGACAACTTTCCGATCAGATTGGTGACGGCCATGCCGCCGCCCGCCTGATCCAGAAAAGCGTGGCCCAGTTCCTCCTCCCCCGGGCCGCCACAGAGACAGCAGTCCCATCCGCTCTCCTCATGGAGACGCCGGGCGATGGCGGCAAACCGGTCAATGGGCCAACAGCGCCGCCGGTTGCCAGCGCCGGGGAAGATGATAAAGTAGGGCCGGCCCTCTACGGTCTCCAGGGGGAGCGGCCATTTGGGAATGGCCGCCTGGTGCTCCGGCAACCCGAGGGCGCGCACAAAGGCCGCGTTGCGTTCCAGTTCCATCAAGGCCGGTTCGGTTGCCGCGATCAGGCGGGTGTACCAGTGATCGCTGATCCGCCGCTCCTCCGCGGTCAGGTTCGCGCCGTCGCCGTCCCAGCCGATCCGCTCGACGGCGCCGCTGGCGTAGACGATGGCGTCGCCGCAGCGAAATTCCCGCGAATAGGTCGGTTGAATCGCCACATCGGCGGCCAGTGCCGCGATCCCATCCAGGGTATCTGTCAGGTAGGCTTTGTCAACCAAAAAGCGTTTCCGGTTGACCGGGATGATCTTCCGGAAGTATCCCGTCGACTGCCAGAGATCGACGCTTGCCTCGTTGCAGGCCAAGAGGTATTCGTGCCGGTCCGGCGAGTACAAGGCCAGGTACCCCCGGATGGAATCAAGCCAAAGGATCGAATCCCCGATGGCGTCGACGCGAACGAAGAGGATCCTTTTTTTCTGCTCTCCCTTGCCGCCGTTGCCGCCTTCGACGCGCTCACCGCCTACGGCGATCCTTTCCACGACGCTTCCGGAAACCCCTTCGGCTTCCCCAGTCGCTTCAGTCACTTCCCTTTTTTGCAGGCAGGCGCGAGCGTGGCGCTCTTCGATCAGCGCCTGGAAGAGGTGAAGGGCGACCTGCTCCCCGCGAAAAAAGTGGATATGTTCCGTAAAGCCCATCGAACACAACTGGGCGCTGATCTCATCATAGTACGAACTGGCCACGAGCACGGCCAGTTCGTCACGCTCCTCTTCCAGCAGCTTTGCCGGCGGCTGGACCGGGCATCCGTCGATCCGTTGCCCCCATTGGGCCGCGGCGTTATCGACATAGTAGGCGATCGCAGACGGCAACAAAGGGACCAGCCGCCGGCTGGCGTCGCCTGTGCCGAATATCACCAGTTTTTTATCCCACAGCGGCGACCGTTCTCTGAAACGGTTCATTCCGAAGCCCTTTTCTTCCTCAACACCATCTCAAAGTTATAGATGTGGCTGGGATAGCGCTCATGGATGATTTCCACATCGTCACGGCCGTCGAGGATGTCTTTGAGGTAGTCCGGGCCAAAGTGCTCATGGATATGATAGGGGTTGGACGCCTCTCCCCGCTCGCGGCAATACTGGCGATACAGCGGTTCATCGGGCAAAAAGAGGATCAGGTGGCCGCCCGGTTTGAGCACCCGCAGCCACTCGTCGAGCACCTGGGCGGTATCGCGAAAATCCTCGAGCACATGGGACGAGTAGATATAATCGAGGGATTCATCGGCAAACCAGCAGAGATGGTTGGCATCGCCGTGCAGGTGTTGCGGGTAGTAGTTGTAGCTCACATAGCGCTTGGGCATGTCCATGCAGATGGCGCTGTCGACGATCGGATCGCCGCCAAAGCCGATGTCCAGCCCGTTGCCGACACAGAAGCGGCGCAGGTCATCGCGCACCTTCGAAGTCTCGGAACAGGTGTAGCATTCGGAAAAGACGGCCAAGCCGTCATAAAAGTGGATGTTCTCCCGGAGACCCATCTCTGTCAGCTGCTGTGAGATGGCGTCGTAATATGTACTGGCGATGAAGACGACTTCATCGCTCTTTGCTTCCGTGAGGCGGCTCGGGGGAAACACAGGCTTGTCCAAAAAGGTCGTCCCCCACTTCGCCTGGTTGTTATCGACGTAGCCGATCACCATCGCGCCTATCGGGGCCACCGCCTCGGTAAACCGTTGCCCGCCCGAACCGGTCCCAAAGACCAGGATCTTCTTTTCCTTGATCCAGGCGGCGACCTTGAGGGCCGTTCGCAACTCATGGGAAGAAAGCATGGGGCATTTCTCCTTTGTCTACATCCCTATGGCCTTATGAGATCAATGACTATAATGAAAAACAGTAAAGTCCGTGCCGTGGCGCAATCCCAAACTCGTCAACTGGGCCGCGATCTCTTTCGCCCACCCGGAGGCGATCACGACATACATGTTTTCGTCAATTTCGCCAGGATCTCCTATCTTCACACCGAACAATTCTTCTCCCCAGCGGCCGGGATTGTTGTCATAGAGCCTCTGAACGCTCATACTCGCGTCCTGCAGCAACCCGATGACGATCTGACCATAGGCGCCTGAGCCAAATACGGCAAGAGGACGGGAGCCGCTGTGTTTCCTGACCAACTCGATCGAGCGGGCATGGGCTTGATGCTCCAGCGGTTCGTTGTTGGCAAGGTTGGGGATCGGCGGCGCAACCAGGTCCTGTATATTCCGAATCTCGCCGGCCCATTCACCATTCACATAATCTTCATAGTCCTGAATCGCTTTCCTCTGATCATAGGGCGGCAAAAGCAGTTCTGAGCGTTGATTGCAGTGCCGGCAAGCGATGATCACCGTCTTACCGACCCGCGGAACGGGGTTGAAGATGATGTTGTGATATTCCACCTCTTTGCTGCAGTGAAAGCAGCAAAATTGGAGGGAGATCACATGCCCCTTGTCCGGGTGATAGTCGGAAAAGTGAATCTTTTTTAAGAGCCCTGGCAGTTTGATTTGCCGATCCATGTCGATGACCTTTTGTTTTAATTGATGATATTGTTCGCCGGGAAGACAACTGATATTGATCAGCTCTCCCTTCAACAAGCCTCCGTTGCGAATCACTTCCAATTTGTTGTGATCATGGATGATCGCCTTTTGTTCAGCCAGCATATACAACTCGCTTTTGGGGTACAGCCGGATGAAACTCAGGTTGATGCGATACTTCTGATGTTGGAGCCACCAGTCGAGGGTTTCGGAAACTGTTTCTTCATCTTCCGCAGGATCGCCAAAGATGAAGTTGCCCTGAATGCCAATCCCCTTTTGATAGGTCAGTTCCAACGCTTTTTCAATTTTCTCCACCGTGATTTTCTTTTTCATGCTCTGCAAGACCTTGTTGCTCGCCGACTCGATCCCATAGCTGATGCATACACAACCCGATTTTTTCAGCAGTTCCAACAGTTCTTCATCGACATTGTCGACCCTGACCTGAATGTAATACTTGAGCTTCAGCGGTTCCATCCGTTCACAAAATTCGATCACTCGTTTTCGGTTCACTGTAAAGAGATCGTCAAAGAACATAATGGCGTTGATTCGATAGTGCTCAATTAAGTAATCGATTTCCTCAAAGACATTATCTAAGGAACGTTGGCGGTAGCGGGAACCGAGCGGATGGTAGCAAAAGGTACATTTGTAGGGGCAATTGCGGCTTGCCAGTATCGGTACCATCCGCGGGTGATCGAGAGCGTAAGACAAATAGATGTCGTCACAGCAGTGTTGCTGATCCAGATAAGCCCCGAGTTCCAGGGCTTCGTAGTCTGGAAAGGGGATGTCGTCGATATCCGCTATGGTTTCTCTTTCTGCTGTTTTAATTAGATCGCCCTTTTCCCGGTAGATGATCCCTCGCACGCTCGATAGGGAGCGCTCTTCTTTCCACGCTTGCGCCAGTTCGACAATCGTGCGTTCCCCTTCTCCTAAAACACCGATATCGGCCTGCGGCATTTGCCGCAAGACGAATTCGGGCTCGCTGGTGACGAGACCTCCGCCGATGACGGTGACAATATCGGGACAGATGCCCTTGCCAGCCAACAGCACTTCTTCGATGAGATTGTAGGTGAGGCTCAAACCGCCGGTGCACAACACATTGTAATCACCGGCGTGGATGTGTTCTCTCAGCACCGTTTCGATCGGTCCCCAGTGGTGGTTTAGATTTACAGAGCCAACAGAAAAGCCCTGTTTTTTCAATGCTGCGATGACGTAGCCCAGACCACTCGGGAAATCATAATACTGCCCCGGATAAGAAATATATCGGGGAACGACGAGCAAAATATTGGGGTTCATTCATAGCACCTTTCTTTACTGCGACGAAGTTCTGCGATTAATGTGCGAAAATCTACAACGATTTATAGATGCTCCGAAGAATCCCATCAATAAAAGAGCACAGACTCCCCCCTTCGAATAGATATCCGGCAACATTCGCCCTGTTCGCCGCTTCAATGTCCCTCGGCTTGTCCCCTACGAGAAAGGAATCGTTAAAATCGATATTCCACTTCGCTTGGGCACGCACCAACATTCCCGGAGCGGGCTTGCGACAGTCGCATCGTTTTCGATATGCCTCTACTTTTGCTTCCGGGTGATGAGGACAATAAAAGAAATCGTCGATATGGGCGCCCACCTTGCCCAGTTCCTCATTCATCCATTGATGCAACTGAACCACCTGGGCCTCTTCGTAGTACCCGCGAGCGACACCGCTCTGGTTCGTCACCACGATGACCAGATACCCTGCTTGATGTAAGCGCTTGATGGCGGCCTGGGCGCCTTCGTTCCAGACAAAGTCTTCGATTTTGTAGAGGTATCCGATGTCCTGGTTGATGACACCGTCCCTGTCGAAAAAGACGGCCTTACGCTTCGGCTTTGTATCGTTCATGTGTTCCATAAACCTCAAGTATCTTCTTGATGATGTTGGTCGTGGAGCAGCCGTCCTCATAGGGCAGGATCACCGTCTCCCCGGCATATTCCCTTCCGGAGACGGTTTCCACCGAGTAATCGCCGCCCTTGACCAGAAAATCGGGCCGCAAGCGTTTGATCAGTTCCTGCGGCGTGTCCTCGTCAAACAGCACGACGGCGTCGACAAACTGCAAGGCCGCCAACAGCCAGGCCCGGTCTCCTTCGGCGATGAGCGGCCGTTTGTCCCCTTTGATCCGCGAGACAGAACGGTCCGAATTCAAGCCGATGATCAGGCGGTCGCCCAACCGTCTCGCTTTTTCCAGGTAGGCGATGTGGCCGCGATGGACGATGTCGAAGCAGCCGTTGGTGAAGACGACGCGCAGTTGCGCCGCTTTCCACTGCTGGACGCGCCGTTCCGCTTCCTCTCTCGTCAAAACCTTGTCGCCAACAGAACCGGCCGCCGCCTCCGCAGCAGTCTCCTCGTTGAGCAGGCGGTCGACGAGTTCCTGCCTGCTGATGGCGTAGGTGCCTCGCTTGGCGATCACCATGCCGGCGGCCATGTTCGCCAGGGTGGCCGCTTCCGGGAAGGATGCGCCGCTGGCGATGGCCCAGGCGGTGGTCGCGATGACCGTATCGCCGGCGCCGGAGACATCATAGACCTCCCGCGCCTGCGTCGGAATATGATGAACCCCCTCCGGACCGATGATGGTCATCCCTTTTTCCGAACGGGTGATCAGCAGATTGTCGACACCAAACTCACGGACCGCGCCGGCGCCATACTGGACCAGGCAGTCGTCCCGGTTGGGCAGGGCAATCCCATAGGCGTCGCCCAGTTCTTTCACATTCGGCGTCACATAATCGGCGCCCCGATACTTATGCCAGTCATGCCCCTTGGGATCGACAAGGACGGGTATCCCCTTGGGGCGACACAGGGCGATGAGGGATTGGCACAACTCCGGTGTGCAGGTTCCTTTCGCATAGTCGGAGATGAGCACCGCGTCGATAGACTGGCGGCAAAGCAACCCGGCAAGCCAGTCGAGGATGACCTGGGCCTCACCGGATTCTATCGGCGTCGTCTGTTCAAAGTCAAGGCGCACCATCTGCTGGGCGCCCCCAACGACGCGCGCCTTGGTGATCGTCGGTTTTTTGCTCTTCACCATTCCGGTGATGTCGATGTCGGCAGACTGCAAGGCCGCCAACAGCTTCGCGCCGTCGGCGTCGTCGCCGACAGCGCCGGCCATCCAGACAACGGAGCCCAGCTTCAACAGGTTTAATGCCACATTGGCGGCCCCGCCCAGGGTCTCCTCCATCCGTTCCACATTGACGACCGGCACAGGCGCTTCGGGCGATATCCGCCGCACGTCGCCGAAGAAATACCGGTCCAGCATGACATCGCCGATGACGGCGATCGTCCGGGGCGTCGATTCGGAAAATAAGCGGAGCAGCTTTGCTTTTTCATCGACCATCGGCAAATTCCTTTTCAATCAACTCACAGAGGATATGGCCGATCAGGATGTGGGCCTCCTGGATGCGCGCCGCCACATCGGAGGGCGCCTGGATCGCAAGGTCGCAAAGCTCGGCCAGCGCCCCGCCTTTTGCGCCCGTCAGCCCGGCCGTTATGGCCTGTTTCGCCCGCGCCGCTTCGACGGCGAGGAGCACGTTGGGGCTGCTCCCGCTCGTGGAAAGAGCGATAACGAGGTCCTTCTCCTGGACGAGCGCCTCCACTTGGCGGACAAAAATCGCCTCAATGCCGAAGTCGTTGCCCACCGCCGTCAGGATCGACGTGTCCGTCGTCAAGGCGATGGCTGGCAAGGCCCGCCGTTGTCGCTGGAACCGGCCGACCAGTTCGGCGGCGATGTGTTGACAATCGGCGGCGCTGCCGCCATTTCCGAGCAGGACGATCTTCTTCCCCCGCCTGAGCGTGTCCGTCGCCACGGCTGCCAGTTGCAAGAGCGGTTGCTCGATGCTCTCCTTCATTTTGCTTATCACGGCTTGATGCTCATCGATTCGGTCGATCACCACAGCCATTCACCGCCCTATTTTTGCATAGTAACATCCTGCCTCGTTGCTTCTTCCGTCTATGGCTTACTGGTTTCTATGAAATGCGACAGCGGCGCCACCTGCCGGCTTTGCACATGGACCACATCGAGGTGCTCGATCGCCTTGCGCCGGGCATCGCCGGAGAGATAGCTCAGTTTCCCGCGCTCGTCTCTCGATTCGCGAAACTTGCTGCACACATAGCCTTCTTTGGCGGTCAGCGCCTTGAGCCGATGAGGCACATCCTTGCGGATGAAGAAGGCGTTGGAGCCGATGCTGTTGGAGCCGACAAAGTCATAGCCCTTCGCCTCTGCCAGCAGGCACAGGGCAGGGAGGGACGCGCCGAAGTAGAGGTTCGAGTAATGGGCCGTCGTGCGGTTAAACTGTTCGTTATAGGGAACGGTGACCGGCAGCGTATCGCCAAAGACGCTGTTGTATTCGCAGATGACGATCCGCGGCGAGATGACCTCGATGGCTTGCCACACCCAGTAGTCGTTGCCGTCGATGTCGACACTCAACAGGCCGATGTCGCCGGTGATGCCGGCATCGCCGATCAGTTGATTGATGTTATCCTTGGTCACATGGGCGCAACGGACCGACAAGTCGTGCTTCCAACAGATCGCGTCGTTCTGGATGGACTCCACATAAGAGGGATCATTGTCAAGGACCAGGCCTCTCCAGTTGTCATTTTGCAACAAAAAGCGCGTATTGGCTTCTGTATAGTCCTGGACGCCGAACTCCACAAAGACCTCGTCGTCGATCTCCGTGTTGGCCAGCAGGTACTGGATGATCCCGTCTTCGCCCGATTGGGAAAAGACCTTGAACTCGGCTTCCCGCAAGGCGCCCACGTTCTTTAGCCCTTTGACGCGCTCGGCATTCAGCTTCCCTAACAGCATGGAATTGGCAAGCAGCCGTTCCTTTTCGCCTGAATCCCGTCCTGCCATTTCCTCATAGATGGCGAGGCCGTTCACATAGTGCTCTTCCGCCAGGAGACCATACCCATTCAATTGCCGGGAGATCTCGGGGTAGTAGCTGCTGCAGACGAAAATCATGTACTCATCGCACGGGAGGGAGATCAGCTTCTCCGGGTTTTCAACGGGCAGGCCGCCGATGGTTTGCCCCCATTTGGTCTCGTTGTTGTCCACGTAAAACCGGATGTCATAGCCGATGCCTTTCAATAAGGCGACCACTTTATGGCTGGCGCTGCCGGTTCCAAAGAGGACCACTTTTTTGTTTTTGCCTTCCAGCAACAAGCGCACATGGTCGATCATGCGTTTTTTCATCCCGTCAGCCCCCGAACGTCAGCGTAATCGCAAGATATCACAAGAAAAAGGAGTGCCATCGTGTCAGTTCCAACAAAGAAAATCCTTCTTTTCAGAATAGCCGGCGCCGGTCAGTTGCGCCGCGATCTCCTGCTTCCATGATGAGGCGATAAAAAAGAAGGTCTCTCTCCCCACGGCGTCGGGGCTTTGGATCGGGAGTCCGTCCAAGGTCTCCTTCCATTTCGACCGGTCATTGTCGACGTAACAGTTGACAGGCACGCCCACCTTCTTCAGGAGCGTGTACAACTGCCTTCCCAGGCTGCCAGAGCCGAAAATCGCCACCGGCCGTCCCAGCAGTTGCGTCCGCAAGGACGCGATATCGAGATCGCCGGTCCAGTAGTGCCCATAGGTCCGGCGAAAAAAGGCGCTCACCTGTTCGAAGATCACCGGGTCCCATTCCGTCGTCTCGGGAAAGTCGATGGTCTCCTTCCGCCCGATCGCGCCGCCATCGATGCGCTGTTCTTGGACGCTGTCGATGGCGGCGCAGTGGGTCCCCGTTCCGTCCATCCCCCGGTTGACGACGAGACTGTTCTTCGGGAACAGGCTGACCCCGCCATGGGTAAACATGGACCAGTACCAGCGGATCGCCCAGGAATCGATTTGGCCCGATAGCTGCCGCAACAGCATGGTCGTCTGGGAATAGCCGTCATCGATGTCAAAGGCCCTGCGCAATCCGTGATCGAGGAAGAGCCGTTCCACACCGGCACAGTCGGGATCGAAGCGATCCCAGGCCCGTTTCCAGGTGGCCCAGCCCCAAGAGGACATGATCGGGAGAAACAAGGCATCTTTGGCCCATGCCACATCGATAGGATGCATATAACCGGACACATGCATCACCTTGGGGTCATCGCTGTATCGAGCCAGGGAGGCGTTCATGAACCGGAGAAAGGCCGGTGAAAGGCGTAAGTCGTCTTCCAGGACGATCACCTGGCCGAAACGGTTGACAATCTCGGTCACACCGCCGATCACCGAAGCGGCCAGCCCCCGGTTGTGGTCGGATTCGATGACGGTGACCTCTTTGCACCAGGATTGTTCTCGGACGACCTGCCGCGTCTCTTGAATGGCCGCTCCGTCATCCTCTGCTTTCGGGCCGTCGCAAAAGACAAAGAGTTCGCTTTCCGCTGCCTCAGGGCAGCGCCGGAGCGATTCCAGCGTCTTGCGGGTGTGGTTGGGCCGTTTATAGACAAACAAGGCGATCGGCGCGTAGGCGTTCATCGCTACCCCTCACATCTAAAGAAGACTGATTTGACCCTCTTCTGCGCCGGCGCGCTGTCGAAATCGCCGGAAAACCTCACTCATCGAGGTGAAGGACATGGCTGTGGCCTGACGAAAGCGACTCCCGTTAAGGTAGGTTTTTTGCGGACGTCGATCGAGCAAACCGATCTCGCCGGGCGTTTTCGGGATGACCTTCGCGCTCTCGCCGAGGCCGAAGAGAAACTGTCGCGCCAACTCCTCACCGGTGAAGAACTCGCTGTTTGCCAGGTGATAGAGGCCGCTCAGGTTTCCCTCAATGGAGCGAATCACACCTTCCGCCACATCGCCCACATAGGTCGGCGATAGGATCTGCCCTTCGATGCATGTGATCTGCCCGGTCGCGACCCGGCTTTGATGCCAGCGCGACAGGATGTGCCCTTCGGCAGGATCGTCCCCGACGATCACGCTGAGGCGCAGGACGAGGTGGTTCGGAAAGAACTCCTCATAGGCGGCTTCAACGTCTGCCTTCTGCCTCCCATACTCGCAGATGGGATTGGGCGGCATCGATTCGTCATAATAGCCCCGCACCCCGTCAAATACCGTATCGGAAGAAATGTAGATCGTCTTTACGCCCCAGGCGTCCAATCGCTTGACCAGTCGGAGGGTTCGCTCCACATGCATCTGCCTGCTCTCTTCCCGGTGGGTGAAACAGTAGTCGATCTTGGGGACTGCGGCGCAGATCACCGCATGACAGGACGCGGCGTCCGAGGTGGGCAAAAAAGACGCCGGCATTACGTCTGCGATATCGTCTTCGAGCAGGTTATAGGGGCGAAAGGCGGGGTTCCCGTTGGAGCATCGGGTCCCGATCACATCGAACCCTTCTTTTTGCGCTAGGGTAAAGACATGCCTTCCGATCAATCCCGAAGCGCCGATGACCAGCAGCTTGTGGGTCATCCTCTCACCCTCTCAACAAATCCACGTTTTGGCGAAGGAAACGGGCGCCGACACGAGCTGTATGATGCCGGCAGGGATTGTCCTTGGGAAAGAGATCCCAGAAGGCTCGCTGCAACTGCTCATCCTCTTCGGCTGGAACCCATCTGCCGTCGATCCGTTCGTTCATCTCAGTGGCCAAGTCGAGAATCTCCTCGGGGCTGTTCTCAATGGGCGTGATCTCCCGTTCATACAACTGATCCAGGTAATTTTTTAGCTGGAGTTCCCATTCAATCTGTTCCTTAAAGGTGAGAAAACGCTTCTCCCGGTTATGCCAGAGTTTTTTTAAGATGAACAGATCCTTGGGGCCAAAGGGCGGCGTGAGGATGATGGTCTGATTGGCCACAGCGGCGGGCACACTGGCTGCCCAGACCAGGGAAGTCGGCCCGGAATCGGAACCCAACAAGAATTTGCATCGCGATAGCAAATAAATATCGCCAAATTCGGTCCGGCAGGTCGACGCGTAATCGATGATGCGCCGGTTGCCGGTGGCGAGCGCTTTTTCCACGACGGCGCCCATGCGCAGGACGGGAAGCCCACAGCCGGTCAGATAATCGGCTGCGGCCAGGTAGTTTTCAATGCTGTTGTTCCGCGAATTGGCTGTTTTCC
The DNA here is from genome assembly GCF_009877435.1 of Heliomicrobium gestii. Classification (NCBI taxonomy): domain Bacteria; kingdom Bacillati; phylum Bacillota; class Clostridia; order Eubacteriales; family Heliobacteriaceae; genus Heliomicrobium; species Heliomicrobium gestii. The sequence goes on from NZ_WXEX01000006.1 coordinate 51,603, forward strand.
AATCATAGGTGTTCTTATCATAGGTTTGATTTTGATAGGCGCTGTCGCGGCTATGAAAACAGACAAAGGCCTCTGCCGGTGAAAGGCCCATCTCGGCGAGGATCTGCCTGCCCTTTCGCTCTTCATCGGGATTGAACTGGATGATCTGCGGCTGCGGCGCCTCTCGCAGCACCGCATGTTCCCGAAGATAGGGGATGACGTAATCGTAAAAGGACCATTTTTTGTTCTCTTTTTTGGTCAGCAAAATCCAAAAGAGTATGGCGAAGGGGTTTTCCACAACCCTTTTTTTTCTTTTGATCATCTCGTAAAGATACCGGTTGGCGATGATCCTTTGCGGGCTGATCAACACATCGAGTTGTCCTGCTTTACCGGCGGTTATCGTTTTCTTCCGAAAATACAGCTCCGAGTTCAAGGCCAGGTGTCCGATCGCTCTTGTCCATAAACAGCGAATATCGACAGATATCCCTGCGATGGACAGCAACCATTTCGCCATTCCCGTCAGGGGGCGAAACAAGCGAATGACGGTTTTGTCATTGACGAGGCGTTCCACCACCTCAGCGACATCCTCAATGCCCTTTCCCAGGTCGGCATGGATCGGCACAAAGTCTTCCAGCCCGTTGATGTAATCGACATCTGCGATGAAGCCCAACCGCCGCAGTTGTTCTGAGATTTCTGTAAAGTAGGAAGAGGCGATCACCACAAAGGGTTTTTCCCGTCCGGAGGCCGATAGATCAGAGGGACTCACGATCGTCCTTCCGGCGATCACAGTCCCCCATTTTTTCGCGTCATTGTCGAGAAAAAAATCGATATGTAACGGAAACGTTTCGATGTAGGTCAAAGCGGCGCTTCCCGTCCCAAAGATCGCAATCGGTCTTTGCTTGCTGATTGTTTCATATCTATTTCTCTTCTTTGTATACTCCCGTTCAATCAGCCTGAGCATCAACCCATAGACGTCCATGCTGCCAAGTCCCCCGTGTCTTTATTCCTTATCGGCGTAATGATACTGCCGGTCCCAGATATGGCAACCGCGGCAGAAATCGATCTCGTTTCGGCGTTGGGTCGCGTGAAAGGAGCGGACATTCCGGAACGCCTCGCCGTTCCAGATCTCCTTGATCGACTGGCGCCGGAAATCCCCCATCGGAAATTTGACATTGTAATCAACGGCGCAGATGCCCACCGTTCCATCGACATGCATCGCCATTGATGAAAAGGGGGAGATGCAGGGATGGGCGCTGAAGCGGCTGATCTCGGCTTCCTCTTCCGGGGACAACTGGTTTCCCCAGGTGTGGGCCGGCATGGCGTAAGCCTTATCCCCCGCTCGGAGCAGGGGAGACCAAAAGGCGAGCCATGGCTCCACCTCATGCTGGTTTTCTTCCATGACGACCATCCGAATGCGGACCGTGCAGAGATGGTTCCCCTTGTCCCGCAAGCGAATGAAGTTTTGGGCGTTTTCAACGACCGTCTCAAACTGCAAGCCCCGCCGGATGCCTTCAAAGGTTTCCTTTGTACAGCCGTCGATGGAGATCATGATGTCGTTCAGCCCAGCCGCCAGGAGGCGTTCCGCCAAGTCGGCATCAAGGCGCTGGCCATTCGTCGACATGGTGACCCGTTTGATCCCCCCGTCCTTCAACATCTTGACGCGCAGGGGCAGGTCTTTGTCCAAGGTGGGTTCCCCGTCACGGTTCAAACAGATCGTCTCAATCCAATCACGGTACTGTCCCACTTCCTCGGCAAACTTGTGGAACAGTTCCATGGACATAAAGGGGCTGGCTTTTTTCTCCCATTTGTCGATGGTGCACATGATGCAGCGGGCGTTGCACAGGTTTACCGTCTCAATCTCAAAGTACTTGGGAAACAACTCGCATTGACTCAGATCGGTCAGCCCGATCCGGCCGGCCAGCTGGTCATTTTGCTCGCTTCGAGGATACATTGCCGTTCCCTCCATATGCGCTAGAAAAGGCTCGCCAGGGCGTTACCTCGTTTTTTGCAGTACATAATAGGGATAACCGACTCCCCAGCACTGCCGCAGGCGCGACGCCTGGACATAGCGTTCAATGCTGGCTTCTCTGGCGATGTTTTTTGCGTCTTCGATGATCGGCAGCAATACATCATGATCAGGCAGCGCTTTTGCCGCAAGGGCCAACTCGTCCAGGGCGGGCATGGCGGCGTCCATGGTCAACCCTTCGCCATGCAGGACGGCAGAGAGTGCATCCATCGTCTTCGTGGCCGCTTCCGAAAAACGCGCCGCTTCCTCCATGGACGGCAGGGGAAAGCCGTCTGCCAGGGTTTGACCGTGCAAATAGCCGGGCAGGCGGAGCGTATAGGCTTGAAGGTTGCTTTGCATCTCCCCATCGGCGCTGTCTACCCGCTTGTACCAGGTGTTGTCGTTGGCGTGTTCGATCCGCGGCCAGGAGCTGTATACGCGGACGTCTCCTTCGACGCTCTTCAGGATCTCCTCGATGCTCCAGAAACAGTGCCGGTCATAGCTGGGACTCAGGAAGTTGTCGCGCACCCACGAGGCAAAGGGGCGGGAGTGGGGGATTGCGGCATAATCGCGGCCAAAGAGTTGCTCCGCGATGGCCAGTTTCCCTTCCAGGTCGGTCACCCCTGCTTGGCGGCACAACTGGGCCAGCAGCACTTTCCGAAAATACTGGGCAAAGTTGCCGACAGGGTCCAAGGTGGAAAGACAGAACAGGCCGTCCGGGCGCAACGCCGCGACAAGTTGGTTGAGCACGGCACTTCTGTCCGGCATCGTGTAGAGAAACCCTTCGGCGATGATCACATCGTAGGCGTCGTCCTGTAACTGGACATTCTGGATTTCATCGACGATGATCTCGCTGATCTGGTGCTCTCGCTTTCGCTCTCGGAACAAGGCGACTAACCGATCGACAAAGGGCTGCAAGGCTTCCACGAAGGTGAAGCGAGCGCCCAGTTCGGCGAGAACAAGGGCGTTTTCGCCGGAGGCGCATCCGACCTCCAGCACCTGGCGATCCTTCCACAGTGCCTGTGGCAGCTTCAACCGGTTCACATACAGGTTCATCCGTTTGCGCGCATGATCCCGGTACGTCTCTTCATCGGAAATGTCAAAGGAAGTGGGATTGAAGGCTTCCTGTTTATAAAAATCGGCTTGGCTGGTCATGGCGCAGTCGCCCTCCTAACACGATTTGGCGTACGCCCGCAAACAGGCAATGACCTGATCAATGTTCTCCATCGGCTGAGCAGGGCCGCTGGGCAGGAATAGACCTTGCTCATGAAAGCGTTGCGACTTAGGGTATTTCCCCTGAGCATGAAGATGGGGCGACAGGTGCAGGTTGGGGAGAAAGGGACGCGATTCAATCTGCTGTTCGGCCAGATACCGCCTCACCTGTTCCCTGTCTTGGCACAGCACTTCAATATACAGGGGGATCTCCCCCTCTGTTTCGCGGACGGGCAGCAGGCGAACCGGCTCAAGATCCTGCAATCCCTCCCGGTACCGGTCATAGATCGCCCTGACCCGCTCAACCTTTTCGGCGCGATGGGCCATCTGTTCCAGGCCGATGGAGGCCAAAATATCGTTGAAACGGAAGTTGAAGCCAAACTGCCCATAGGCGGCCTCAAAGGTGTCTTTGACCCCATGGATCCGCAGGAGCTTCAATCGCTGGTAAAGCGCTTCGTCATTGGTGACGAGGAGGCCGCCTTGGCCGGTCGTCAGCAGCTTGGTCACACCGAGGGAAAAACAGCCGATATCCCCTTGGGTGCCCAAAAAACCGTCGCCGTTGCGTGAAAACATGGCCTGGCAGGCGTCTTCGACGACAAAAAGGCCTCGTTCCTTCGCGAACTGGCGGATCTCGGCCATGCCGGCGTCCCGCCCGCAGAGATGAACCGGCATGATGGCCTTCGTTCGCTTGGTGATGAGTTGTTCCGCTTGTTCCAGGTCGATCAACGGCAGGTCTTGCCGCGTATCGGCCAAGACGACGGTCGCGCCGCACAAGAGGACGGCATGGGCTGTGGCGATAAAGGTCCGGTTGGGGACGATCACTTCGTCGCCGGGACCGATGCCCAGAGACAGCAGAGCCATCAGCAACGCCATGCTCCCGCTTGTCGTCGCCACGGCATAGGAAACGTTCATCGAAGCCGCAACCTGCCGCTCCAATTCCGCCGTCACCGCGCCTTGGCTGAGGCACTCCTGTTCAATGCTGGCGACGATCCGTTGCCCCTCATTGTCCCCTAACTTCGTGCGCCACCAACGGATGGCATTCATAGGAACACCCCACTTTCATCATCGCTGTCCCCTCTGTCTATTCCACGATGCGGAACTCGGACAGGGGCACAACGAACCGCCCGCCCTGCTCGAGGTAGCGCTGGTGTTTGCCGATGATCAGATCGGCGAATCGCCAGGGCAGGATGACGATGTAATCGGGGTTGCGTTCGTAGATGACGCTGGGATTCAACACCGGCAGTCGATAGCCGGGGCTGAAGAGATCGATCTTCCGGGGGTTGTCGTCGACCAGATAGTCGAGCTTGTCGCCGAGGCCGAAATGGTAGATCAGGGTCGTCACACTGTGGGAAGCGCCATAGCCGATGGCCGTTTTCCCCTGTTCCCGGATCTCTCCGAGCAGGCGGTGCAGTTGCTCCCGGACCTCATCGAGTTTGGCGCCCAACCGGTGAAACGCTTCCGGCTGGTGGATGCCTACAGCGGCTTCCCGGTCCAGGAATCGCTGCACGGCCTCTGTGCGCAGTCGACCGCCAGCGGCGTGCTGGACAAATCCCCGGATGGAGCCGCCCTTGGTTGGGATCGCCTGCACATCATACAAGGCAAGGCCGTTCTCCGCAAAGAACCGTTCCAGCGGTTTCACCGAGAAGTAGTACAGGTGCTCATGATAGATGTTGTCGAATACGCCATGTTGGACCAGATCGACCACATAACCGGTCTCAAAAATGAAAACGCCCGTCGGCGCGAGCAAACGGCGGATCCCTTCAATGACACTTTTTACATCTTCCACATTGGCCAGCATGTTGTTGGCCGTGATGATATGGGCTTGCCCGTATTTTTCCACGATTTGGTCGGCCAGCGCGGGCGTAAAGAAGTCGCCAATGGTCTCGACCCCTTCCTCGGTCGCCTTGCGGGCGATCGCCTCGGCCGGGTCGATCCCCAAGACGCGCATCCCTTTGGCCTGGAATTCCCGCAACAGGGTGCCATCGTTGCTGCCGATGTCGACGACCAGTTTCCCCGGTTCCGGCTGCGCCTTGCCCAGGGCTTCCGTCACATAGCCCCGGAAATGCTCCAGCAATCCCGGTGAGCTCTGGGTCATGTAGTTGTACTGTTTATAGATCGATTCCGGATTGACGATGTGCCCCAACTGGACATTGCCGCAGCTTTTGCACAGGCAGACATCGAGGGGATAGGTGTCCTGGGGGATGTGAATATGACTGCGGGGATGATAATCGTCGGCAACGGGGGTGGGCGTCAGTTCCAATACCCGCTCCAAGTCATCTTGACCGCACAACTTGCATGCCGGAACGGCAACCACACGCTGATTCAATGCAAAGGGGCCTCCTCTCGTCCCTATTCAAAGTAAATAAAGCCGTAATCCCCTTGGTAGCCCCACTCGGCAAAGAGCCAGGCCCACTCCTCGGGGGAATAGAAGGATTCACAGGTCAACTGCCAGTTGAGCAGGTTGATCTTCTCCTGCTCGTTCCGGTAGGCTTCGACCATGATATAAGCATGCCGGCCGGTGACCCGCTGGATCTGCTGCACCGCCTTTTTCAGGTCATAGACAGGCAGGTTGTGCAGCGTGCCAAAGCTGATGACGAGGTCGAAGGCATCGTCGGCATAGGGGAGTTCCTGAGCCTTCCCCTCTTGCAGGAAGGGACGAACCTCCTCCTTGGCGTTCGCGACGGCATACCCGGAGATGTCAATGCCGCTCACGACGAGGCCGGGAACGACCTGGGTCAGTTCGTAGAGCAAAAACCCTTTCCCGCAGCCCACGTCAAGCACCGCTTGCCCCGGACGCAGGGCATAGGTCTCGGCGATCCGTTCGGCCACCTTCCGCCAGCGCCCGTCATAGCGGTAGCCGCCATAGCCGTATTTGCGATCGCCATCCCAGTAATCGAAGCCAAACTGCTTGGAGACCTCGGCGCAGTGGGCCTTGTCGATCTGGACGCCGCGGCTGATGTAATCGCGCTTCGTCCGGTTATGTAAATCAGAGACGAAATCGAACTCCGCCATGTCTCCACCACCCGTCTAAAATAGGACCGGTCGGGGCCGACCGGCCCCGGCCTCACGCCAGCCTCCGGTCACTTCTGCCGCACCAGGGAACGGGCCGCCTCAGCGATATCGGCCCGCGAGACGCCGTTCATCTTCTTCACGTCGCCATGGGCGCCATAGCCCTTGCAGAAGTGATCCCTGATGCCGAGCCGGGCAAAGCGGACCATCGCGCCCGCTTCCATCAAGACCTCGCTCACGGCCGAGCCGAGGCCCCCGATGATGTTGTGCTCTTCGACAGTCAACACCGCCCCTGTCGCCTGGGCGGCCTGGACGATCAGTTCGGCGTCGATGGGCTTGATCGTCGGCAGGTTGATGACGCGAGCGCCGATCCCCTCTTGAGCGAGTTCACGGGCGACCTGCAAGGCGTCATAGGCGATCGAGCCGGTGGCAAAGAGGGTCACGTCATCGCCGCCAGTCAGTTCGATGCCTTTGCCCACCTGGAAGTCGTAATCCTGATCATAGATCTCCGGCTCCCGACCCGTGCCCAGCCGCAGATAGACGGGCCCGTCGATGTGGGCGGCGGCGGCGGTCACCTTTTTCGATTCCAAAGGGCTGGCCGGAGAGAAGATGGTCATGTTCGGCAACACCCGCATGATCGCCAGATCCTCGATGGCATGGTGGGTCGGCCCCAGGGTGCTGTAGACACAGCCAGCGCCGATGCCGACCAGTTTCACGTTCTGCTTCTGCAAGCACACGTCATTGCGCACCTGTTCATAGGCGCGCATCGTCAGAAAAGGGATGATCGTGTAGCAAAAGGGGATCTTGCCGCAACTGGCCAGGCCAGCCGCCGCCGATACCATATTGGCCTCGGCGATGCCGAAGTTGATGAATTGATTCGGGAAATCGGCGCGGAAACGGTCATAGACGATGGCCCCGTTGTCGGCGACAAGGGCCATGATCGCCGGGTTCTCCGATGCCAGATCGTACAGCGTCGAAAGGTAAGCGTTTCTCATCTACAGGGCTCCCTTCCGGTCCAGCGCCAACTCCTGGGCGGCTATGGTCCGTTCTTCTTCGTTGGGCATGCGAACGTGCCAGAGCGGGACGCCTTCCATGAAGGAGATCCCCTTCCCTTTGACGGTGTGGGCCACGATCAGTTTGGGCGCGCCGTCCTTGTCGATCTTGGCGCGGTCCAAGGCGTCCAGCAGGGCCGGGATGTCATGGCCATCCACCTCAAGGACCTCCCAGCCGAAGGCGCGCCATTTGTCGGCAAAGGGATCCATGGCGATGATGTTGTCCAACCGGTCCATGGCCTGCAATTTGTTGTTGTCGACGATGGCCGTCAGTTGGCCGAGACGCTGGTGGGCCGAAAACATGGCCGCCTCCCAAATGGCGCCTTCCTGGCATTCGCCGTCGCCAAGCAGGGCGATGACCCGGTTATCGGTTCCGTCCAGCTTGGCCGCCAAAGCAGCGCCGACGGCAAAGGACAAGCCATGGGCGAGGGCGCCCGTCGAGGCCTCCACGCCGGGGACCTCATGCATGTTCGGATGTCCCCCCAGGCGAGAACCGGGACGGCAGTACTCGTCCAACTCCTCGGCATCAATAAAACCGGCCTTCGCCAAGGCGGCATAGAGCGCCAGGCTCGCATGGCCTTTGCTCAAGATGAAGCGGTCCCGCCGGGGATCCTGGGGATTTCGGGGGTCATACTTCAAGACGCCGCCGAAATAGAGCGTCGTCAAGATCTCGATGATGGACAGGGACGGGCCGATATGTCCGCCGCCGGTTTTGCAGAGCGTCTGAAAGACCGTCTGCCGCAGCTCAGCGGCGATCGCCTGCAGTCCATGCAAATCCAACTTGTTTTCCACACTTGCACCTTCCCGCTGTGTATATCCTATCTCCCGCTCCGCGGTTTGGACGATATTCCCCCGTGATTAGATGAAATTGACGTGATTGCGGTTCAGGGACAGGAATGAGTTGATCAGGATGTTCCGGTCATCGTAGACGCAGTGGTGAGCGCACTCCTTCTCCGCGTCAAAGCACTGCACTTTTTGGATCGTCTCAGGCGAGAACCACACCTCTTTGAAGGACTTTTCCTTGAGGTCGCCCACGATCCCGTTTTTCAGGTATGCCTTGTCATGGCAGTAGTAGACCTTGCAGTCGGCGGCGATGACCGTGACGATCTCCTTGATGGCGCAGAACCGGTAGCCCCGTTGGAAGCTCGCCGAGAGGCTGAAGTCTTCCTCATATTTGTTGATGATCGAAAAACCGGGGCGGGCCAGTTCGGCCGTGACCCGATGCAACTGTTCGATGACATGGGCTTTCGTTGACGCGTGATAACCATGGACATCGGTCGTGATCCGCGCCGCATATTTGATGTGGTTGACGCCCAGGTCACGAAATAGCTTGCCTGCCCCATAGACCTGATCGGCGTTCTCCCGAGTGATGACAAAGTTGATGCCCAGTTCGCAATCGGCCGGCTTGATCTTGGCGAAACGCTCGATGTTGGCGCAGACTTCGGCGAAGGCGGTCTCAGGGATCTGCCGGTTGGCGGCGTAGAGCTTGCCATCGGCAGCGTCACAGGAGATGCGCACCCATTTGGCCTGGGTGAGGACATCGGCGATCTCGCCGTTGAGCCGGCTTCCGTTGGTGATCACCGAGATCTCCACGTTTCTCTCCAGCAGCCCCTTCATGGCCGGCAGGATATAGGGGTAGACGAGCGGTTCTCCGCCGCCGCTGAAGGTGACGGCCCGGACGCCCATATCGCCAAGATCGTTGACGATCTCCATCATCTTGTCATAGGGGATGTGGTTCTGCGGTTCCGCGCCCTCCAGATCGAGGTATTTGCCGGAGGCGTAATGGCAGTAGTCACACTTGTGGTTGCAGGCGTTGGTGGGCTTGATCCGGATATAGACAGGGGCGACGCGCTCCCCGCGACGGATCGCCTCCAGCTTGTCCGTATGGGCAAAGATCTTGATGGTGCTGTACGGAGTCGCTTCCCTTGTCATGGTCAGACCTCCATATTTATTCGCTCCGATGGATGTATCGATCCGGTTCCCCGTCTCTGTTAGATGAAGTTGACGTGGTCGCCCGGTTTTTTCAACTGTTGCAGGTAGCCGTTGATCTCGTCAAGACGGCAGATCTCCCGGCATTGCCGGATGTCCATCTGGGCGACTTTCTTCAGGCTCTCGGCCCGCCGCTCCCCTTCCCAGATGGCTGCGAAGGATTCGCTCTTCAGGCTGCCGTAACAGAAATCCTCGTCTCCCAGGTATGCCGAACATCCCCAAACATTGGCCTTGGCGTCGATATAGGCCCAGAAAGGCAATCCCCAGCAGCACTCATAGGCCTTGTCGTGCTTCAATTTCTGCATCGCTTTGGCGCGGAAGATGATCTGGAAGTCATCGCTTTTCAGTTCGGTCAACTGCCGCTCCAGCCCCAGGTGTTGCTCGTAGTCAAAGGCGGTGCTCAAGGCGGCGTGGCTTTTGGGATGCTGGGAGTAGGGTTTGATGGAGAAGTAGTCGACGCCGATCTCTTTCAATGTCTTGGCCAACGGCAAGGCGTCGCCCGTGTTTTCCGGGATCAGCAGCATCTGCACGCCGATGGTGGTTCGATAGCCCTTGTCCCGTTTCAGCGCCACGGCGTTCTGGAGGTTTTCCAGGACACGCTCAAAATCATTGCTCCGGGTGCGGTGGATGGTCTGGTATGATGCAGGGGATCCGGCGTTGACACTGAAGCGCACCCAACTGAAACAGCCGAGGCATTCCTCGGCGGCCTCCCGGGAAAAGAGCACCCCATTGGAGGTCATGGACACATCGATGCCCAGTTCTTTCGTGCGCCAGACGATCTCCGGCGTGTGCCGGTTGAGGAGCGGTTCACCCTCGCCGGCGTACATGACACTCTTGACGCCTTTTTCGCCCATCTCTTTCAGGTTGGACAGGATCAGCTCTTTGTCCAGGAAGACGGGACGGTACTCCATGTAATCGAGGGCGCAGAAGATGCAGCGGTGATTGCAGGCGCCGGAAGGCGCGATCTCCACATAGATGGGGTAGATGTTTTTCCCCTGCAGCCACTCGCTGACACGGGTCGGATGATATATCAGTTTATGCGTGTCAATCCGGAGTTGGTCTACCATCTCGCCTCACCCTTCTCTATGGCCGAAAATGTATCCAAAATGGCATGACAAAGAACCCCATGGACCGATTCGACGAGCCCATAGTGGTTCGATGGCACATAGATGTTGTAGTCGCCTCGCTGCCGCAGGGGGTTGTCAGAGGCAAACCCCGACAGGGTGAGGACCGGACAATTCCGCTCCTGCGCCACCTGTAGGGCATTCAGTATGCTTTCCGATTTTCCCGAGCTGCTGATGGCGATCAACAGATCCGTCGCTTGCGCAAACAACCGCAGCGGCCGGGCAAAGGCCTGGGCATAGCCGAAGTCATTGCTGAAACAGGTCAAGGCGGCATCATCACTGAACACCATCGCCTTCATGGCCAGCGAATTCAGACAATCGATGGCCCCATGGGCGGCGATCGCCGCGCTGCCGCCATTGCCGACCCAATAGACGGTTCCGTTGCTCTGCCGGCATCGCCGGATCCGTTCTGTTACCTCGTCGATAAAAAGCGGTTGTTCGACCTTCTCGCGCTGTATGTAATATTCCGATTGATCCAAAAGATGCTTGATCGCGTCCATGTACCGGTCAAACAGCGGTGTCACCTTCCCAACCCTCATTTACTCAAATAGCGGAACCAGTCTTTGGTGGCTTCCTCGATCCGCTGGGGCGTCCAGATCGGGGCGTCTGCCCAGTAGCGGATATGCTCCAGCATCACCTGCACGCCTTCTTCGAAGGAATACTTCGGTTTCCAGCCGAGCCGTTCGCGAATCTTGGCGGTGTCGGCAAAGGTGCAGTCCGGTTCGCCGGGGCGCTTCGGGATATAGGTCACCTCGCCGCCGAGCAGTTCGACGAGACGATTGATGCTGTAGCTGTCGCCGCTGCCGACGTTCATCACCTCGCCGGAAAAGGGCGACTGGGCGGCCATCCAAAAGGCGTTGACGACGTCCTTGACAAAGGTGAAATCCCGCCGCTGCGTCCCATCGCCGACAACGGTGAAGGGCTTGCCGTGGATTTTTTGGGCCAAAAAAACGCCGAAGACGGCGCCATAGGTTCCCGAGGTGCGCGCCCGCGGTCCATAGACGTTAAACAGGCGAAGCGACAGCGCCGGCAGCCCGTATACCCTCTCCCAGTGGAGAACAGACTGCTCGCCCAACCACTTCGTCAGCGCATAGGGGTACTCCGGCGTGATCGGCGCCGTTTCAGGTGTGGGAAATTGCTTGGCGAGGCCGTAACAGGAGGACGAGGCGGCATAGACGAGCTTGCGGACCTGGTGTTTTCTCGCTGCCTCCAGCACATGAACCGTTCCGTCCACGTTCGCCCGGTAATAGGTCAAGGGGTTTTGGATCGACGGCACGATATCGGCCAAAGCAGCCAGGTGAAAGACGTAATCGACGCCTTGAAACAGCGCCTCCCACTGGGAGGGGTCGGCGCTGATGTCGACGCGGTGAAACTCCAGCGTCCCGCGCTCAGGGCGGGCAGGCAGGTTACCGAGCCTGCCGTTGGCGAGGTTGTCCAGGACGATGACATGGTGCCCCTCTGCCAGCAACAGTTCGACGAGATGACTGCCGATAAAACCGGCGCCGCCGGTAACGATAGAACGAAGCATGCGATCACCTGCGCTACATAAATTTTTTTAGATGTTCAATACGGTAGAAACAAACTTGAGCAGATCGCCCTTGCGAACGGATTGGGAATTGCCCAGGTAGTTGGAGGCGATCGATCCTGCGATGTTGCCCAACAGGGACCCGATCTCAACGGGAGCTTCCAGGTAGGCAGACATGCTGCTCAATGCATAAAAGGCGTCGCCGGCGCCAACGGTGTCGAGGACGGTCAAGGTGAGGGCCGGATGGACAAAGCGGCGCTCCTCGCGATCAACGGCGACGGAGCCTTTCGAGCCCAAGGTCACCCATCCCTGGCGGGCGCCCAGTTGTTGACTCAGCCGGGTGAGCAAGGCGCCTTCGGCGCCGCGGGGATCGGCCATGGCCAGGCGCAGTTCCCGTTCATCGATCGTGAAGGTGTCGGCTTTTTTATATTTCGTGATCAGGTTCATCCCGTAGTTGGCCGAATTGGTTTGGCAGTTGACGGCCAAAAAGCGCGCCTTCTCCTGAACAATCTCCATCACCTGCTGGTCAATGGCGCCGTGCCCGAAATCACAGAGAACGACCAGATCGTAATCGGCGACGGTGCGACGCAGTTTTTCCAGATAGCGCTCCCGCTTCTCTCCGTCGGCTGTCCTTTCGTCGGGGAAGTAATTGATGGAGAACATCTTCTCATACTCGTTGCGGATGCCGTGGCGCTCCACATAGCGCCGCTTGACGATGGTGCGGTAATCGGCGTCAAAGACCAGGTCCAGATACATCTCGCGGCTCAACTCATTGAGCATGAGCGTATGGATGTGAGACTCCCCACCCAGGATCCCTGTGGCGGTCACATTCTGGGAAAAACCGGCCAGGTGCCTGGCGATGGCCAAACTCCCCCCCAGGAAGCGGTTCTCGCCGTCATAGCGCACCGAAATGGCCCGGTCCTTCGAGGTCAAGCCCATCGTCTGGCACATCACATACTCATCGATGATGATATCGCCGACAACCAACACCTTTAGCGAAGCCATGGCCTCGACAAAACGACGCACCTCGTCAAAGCGGATCCTGCCCGTCAGTTCTTCCGCAAACTCCCGCACACCCGGCGGGAGGACATCAAAATGACGGTTCAGCAACCGTGTGGAACTGAACACGTCGCCTTCCGTGTAATGGACATCGCCGCCACAGCGACGCGTTTGCTCGATCTCTTTATCGATGTTGGCCGTCACATCATTCTTCGCCTCGGCGTACTCCTTGCCCTTCACATACACGTCGGGACGAACGATCTCGATGATCTCCAGCGCTGTCGCCTGTTCCGAGAGCACCACAAAATCGACGCATTCCAACGCAGCCAGGGAGGTCATCCGATGCTCGTCCGAAAAATAGGGGCGTCCAGGCCCCTTGTTGACATAGGGCGCCGATGTGACAGAGACAACCAGCACATCGCCCAGCGACGCCGCTTGATCGAGATGAATGATATGGCCGGGATGAAGCAGATCAAAGACACCGTGGCAAAGGACCACTTTCTTTCCTTCGTCACGCAGCCGTTCGCATATGGCGCCGAAGTGTGATTTATCTACGATTTTCTGCCGTTTCCGGTTCCCCGTCGGTTCTACCAACATACGTCCACCTCACAGGCGCCTTATCTAATCCTATTTCTATGGCGATACGCCCACTCCCCAGCTGGCCGCGCCGAATCGACGGTTACCGATTCTATTCTATCGATTCTGTCGATTCTCCAGATACCAGCGGATCGTTTCGCGCAAGCCCTCCTCAAGGGACACACGAGCTTGATATCCGAATTTCTCCTTCGCCCGCGACGTATCCAACATTCTCCGCGGCTGACCGTTCGGTCGGCTCGTGTCCCAGAGGATGTCGCCCCGGTAATCGACGATCCCGGCGATCAACTCGGCCAGTTCCCGGATCGCGATCTCGCTGCCTGTTCCCAGGTTAACGGGCAACGATTCGTTGTAGTGCTCCGTCGCCAGCAAGATCCCCTCCGCGGCATCTTCCACAAATAAGAACTCGCGCGTCGGTGTGCCGTCGCCCCAGAACACCACTTCCTGCGTTCCCGCAGCCTTGGCCTCGATAAACTTCCGGATCAGCGCCGGGATGACATGGGATGTCTCATAGTCAAAGTTATCCCGCGGCCCGTACAGGTTGACAGGCAACAAAAAAATAGAGTTGAAACCGTATTGCTGGCGATAGGCCTGGCTCTGCACCAGCATCATCTTTTTCGCCAGACCGTAGGGCGCGTTCGTCTCCTCGGGGTACCCGTTCCATAGATCGTCTTCATGAAAAGGCGGGGGGCAGAACTTGGGATAGGCGCAGACCGTGCCGACGGCGACAAACTTTTCTACCCCGTAAACCCGTCCCCACTCCATCAATTGAACGCCCATGATCAGGTTGTCGTAAAAAAACTTGCCGGGGTTTTTGCGGTTCGCTTCGATCCCCCCGACGACAGCGGCCAGATGGATGACGATGTCGGGTTTGCATTCCTCGTAGAGCCTTTTGATATCCTCCAGTTGAGTCAGGTCATAGTCCTTGCTGCGGGGAACAAAGATCGCTTGGCACCCGCGCGTATGTAAGCCGTCGACCACATAGGAACCGAGAAAACCGGCGCCGCCGGTCACCAGCACCCTGCGATTCGCAAAGAACCCTGTCATGGGATCGCCTCCGGTTATTCGTCGTTGTGCTTGACGTCAAAACCGTGGTTTTGGCAAAGCACATCCCGTTGCACCCGCTTGAGGTCTTCTGTCATCATCAGCGTGACCAACTCCGGGAAGGTCACGGTCGGTTGCCACTTCAGCTCGTTTCGAGCCTTGGAAGGGTCACCCAGCAGGATGTCCACCTCGGTGGGACGGAAGTAGCGGCGGTCCACCTCAACGAGCACCTTCCCCGTCTCCCCATGGATGCCCTTTTCATCGACCCCTTGGCCCGACCACCGGAGGGGAATGCCGACATGGGCGAAGGCAAGTTCGGTAAACTCGCGCACGCTATGGGTTTCGCCGGTGGCGATCACGTAATCGTCCGGCTGTTCCTGTTGCAACATGAGCCACATGGCTTGGACGAAATCGCCTGCAAAGCCCCAATCCCGTTTGGCGTCCAGGTTGCCCAAGAACAGTTTTTCTTGCAGCCCCATGTGAATCCGGGCGGCAGCGCGGGTGATCTTTCGCGTCACAAAGGTCTCGCCGCGAATGGGCGACTCGTGATTGAACAGGATTCCGTTGCAGCCATAGATGCCGTAAGCTTCCCGGTAATTGACGGTGATCCAGTAGGCGTACATCTTGGCCACCCCGTAAGGGCTTCTCGGATAGAAGGGTGTCGTCTCCCGCTGGGGGATCTCCTGCACCTTCCCAAAGAGTTCGCTCGTCGACGCTTGATAGAAGCGCGTCTTTTTCTCCAGCCCCAGGATGCGCAAGGCCTCCAACAGCCGCAGGGTCCCAATCGCGTCAGAATTGGCCGTGTATTCCGGCGTTTCAAAGGACACTTGCACATGGCTCTGGGCAGCCAGGTTGTAGATCTCGTCGGGCTGGACATCTTGGATGATCCGGATGATATTCGTCGAATCCGTCAGATCCCCGTAATGCAGGGTAAAGCGGACATTGGAACTGTGGCGATCCTGGTAGAGGTGATCGATGCGCTCCGTGTTAAAGGACGATGCCCTCCGCTTGATACCGTGGACGATGTATCCCTTGCTTAATAAAAACTCCGCCAGATAGGCGCCGTCTTGACCGGTAATCCCTGTGATCAATGCAACTTTACTCATCCGATGTTTCCCTCACTGATCCCTGAAAATGGTGACAACTGAGCCTTCTCGTTGATGAGCGGGCTAGTTGTCCAGTTGGAAGATGCCCTCGCCATGCAAGAGACGATAGACCTCTTCCTTGGAGATGGGTTCAAGCAGCGCTGAGCTGGAAATAATCGCTTTATCTGCTTCCTGTTTCACATCTCCGCTCCAGCCCGGAATGAGAAACATATCCGGCAATTCCCGGGCGATCACGCTCTCATCGTGGGTCATCAATTCTTCAAAACGCTTTTCGCCGGGGCGAAGTCCGATATAATCGATCGCGATGTCGCTCGGCTTTCGATTCACCAAGGGGGCGTAGTTCTCCACCATGGTCTCCACCAAGTCGCCGAGGCGGATGACAGGCATCTTCAAAACGAAAACCTCTCCGCCTCGGGCCAACTCGCCGGCGCGCACGGTCAGATCGGCCGCTTGGGACAAGGTCATCATAAATCGCGTCATCTCCGGATCGGTGACTGTCACCGGTCCGCCTTTGCGGATCTGCTTTTTGAAGACCTCGATCACGCTCCCCCGGCTGTTGAGCACATTGCCGAAACGGACCGCCGAGAAAATCGTCTTGCGCGTTCCCCGCCACTGCACCGCCGAAGAGATGAGCCGCTCCGCCAGGAGCTTGGTGGCCCCCATCGTGTTGGTCGGACTGACAGCCTTGTCAGAGCTGGTATAGACGACCCGCTCCACACCGTTGGCCAATGCCGCTTCAATCACATTCTGCGTGCCGACGACATTCGTCTTCACCGCCTCATAGGGGTTGTACTCGCAAAGGGGGACATGCTTCAGACTGGCCAGGTGGAAAACGACCTGGGCGCCCTCGGCGGCCCGCCTGACCCGTTCGGCGTCACGGACATCGCCGATAAAATGGCGCAGGTCGCTGCGCGGACCATATTCCTGCTGAAGCTCAAAGAGTTTTGCCTCATCACGGCTAAAGAGACGCACCGCTTTGGGTGAATGGGCGAGAATTTTGGGAAGCAGCACCCTGCCCAGAGAACCGGTGACGCCGATCACGAGAACGATTTTATTTTTTAGGTAGCTTTCGTTCATCCTTCATCCCTATCCTGACTGTTCTTCACCGAATCTCTCGAGGGTCTTGCTTAACATCTTGTGGTATTTTTCCGCCATCTTGACGATGGAGTCGTAGAGGATACGACCGGCTTCAGACACCTTCAGGCCGGTCGCGCGTTCATCGGCGTCTTCCGGAACCTCGATCCGCCGAAAATACTCGAAATACAGACTCTGAAAAGGCAAGGCGAGCATCACATTCATATTGCCCATGCCCTTCAGTTCTTCATCGATCGTCTCCAACTCTTTCAGCATCCCGCCGATCCTGCGCTCAATCGCGCCCGGTTCCTTGCGATCGTACAGCCGTCCCATCCGTTTGGAGAGATCGCGGGCCCGCTGCGCCAGCTTTTTGGCGCGGTCCAGTTCTTCCTGCAAGCCCCCCAGATCAGCCTTCAATCGATCGCGATCGATGATGGGCGGTGTTGTCGCCAATAGCTCGCGGATCTGCTCCCTGACCTCGCTCAAATCGGCTGCGCCATCGAGCAGCGCTTCGATCTGGTCATTTGTCGCATAGGGGGCGCCTTCAATGGCCAGGCCGCCGACACTCGCGTTATAGGCGCGGACATCGGGCGTTTTGGGGATCTCTTTCTCAAACCAATCCTTGAAAATCTGGAAGGCCCAGGTTGTGTTGACGGGTTCGCCAAACATGTTCACTGTCGGCAGCAACTTCCGCTCCGATTTTGCTTCTGTTTTGCGCCAGGCTGTTCCTTCCGCATGGGTAAAGCCCGTCTGATAACACAGATCCAGACCAGTGAGGAAAATGGGGTTGCACCCCATCCGGCGAGCCAATTCAAAGGCCACGTTAGTGACGGAGGGACCGGCGGCGACTTTTTGCTCCAGATAAGGCCCAAAGGCGTAGAGCCACTCGCCCATAAAGTCGCTGGTGACGGCGGCAATCTTGGGGCCTTCGTGGATGTTGCAGATGTGCCAAAATACCTTCGGATCGTAAATCAGCGGGGTTTTTATCGACAAGGGTTCATTCGCTTCACCGTCGGTAAAGTGATAGTAATTCGGCGAGCCGCCGTCGATGCTGACGATAAAGTCCGGTTCGATGCCGGCTTTCATGACCGGCTTCAAGGCGGTTCCCACGACAAAGAGCAGGGCTTTTTCCTTCCAACGGCGCAACTCCGGCAGGACCTTGTTGAGCGACGGCCCCGCAGCGACGACAATCGCCGGAACCCCTTTGAACTTTCCGGCGAAATCTGCAATCCCGGCGGAACGGCACAGCACAGGAAGGTTATTGAAGATATTCTCCAGCCACTGCTCGGAAAAGTGCATCAACGTCGCCAATTCGGCGCTGATTTGATTTAGGACAAACAAAACATCTTCAATGATCTTCTGATAAAAGGCCTCATCCAGCCGCACGACTGGCCGATAATCGACGATGCGAACAGAATCCACTTCATAAAAACTGATCGCGCTGGCCAGGAATTCGGAAAAATCTTTGCTGTCCGGTCCAACGGCAAGGATGAAAGAAGGATTCGCCAACGCTTCTGACCAATCTTGAACCGACAAGGCGGCGATCAGGTGCTCAAGCGAAGAATCGACAGCAACGATATACCCTTCGATCGTTTTGTGCTGCACCAATTCTGTCACATGATAACCCAACCCGATTCCCATCACAATCAGGTGGTCTTTATTTCCTTGCTGTTGGCGGTTATGTCCCGCCAAGGTGCTGCGCGCCCAATCAGCGGCTTCCCGCAAGGGGTCGTACTGGCTGTGCAGGTAGGCCTTTTGCTCATTCTGCTTGTACACCAGTGTCCACCCCTGGCGCCGGCAGGGCAACAGTTCGAAGGTTTTGCCGAAGATGCCTTGCGGGAGATTTTCTACGGATAATCCCAGTTCTCGGGCGTAGGTGTCCAACTGTCGATAGAGCGGAGCCCTGTGCCTTTGGAGTGCGGCCAAATTGGTCAGCCAGTATTCCACCGGCGGCTGTTTGCCGCTGCTACCGCTTTTATCATCAATAATCGGCATTCAGCTCTTCCTTTACCGTTTATCTGGCGAAATCATCCTTCAGCAATTCGCCCACCCGTTCCGTCGGAACCCACCTCGCGCCTTCGATCACAGCGCCGGCGCCGGTATTGATAAAATCCACATCGTTACGGCGCCGAATGAGTGATTCCACATAGCGGCGAAACTTAGTGAGCGCCCGTGTTGTCGACGCGACGCCTCCGTCATTTGTCTGTGTCATTATGCAGTTGTCCGTTTTCGCTAAAGCGTCGTATAGCATATGGGGGGACTGATGGGCATGTTTTTTGCCCCCCGTATAGGCAAAATCCATTCCCATGAAAACGATTCGTTTCGCCCCCATTTTCAGAGCCACATGTAAGGCCAGGGTGATGACAGAGCCACCCGTTGGCAGGGTGTCCTCTCCCCGCCTTTTCGCCCAATCTTCGACATATTGCAACCCTTCCTGGGCTAGGACATACTTCTTGCCTTGATACTCCCGAAAGATTCGCGGATGAATGGTCGGCAACAGCAGCAAGGCCGGCCAAACAACATCTTCATAGACAATCACCTGGTTCATGACGAAATCCTGGGGATCGCTGATGACGACGCCGTCGGGAAAGCAAAGATGCTCACGCAAGGACCCCACAGCCGAACCCACGGCGAGCAGAAAGGCGCTCTTTTTCCATTCCGGCAGAAAGGGCATGACCAGATCCAGGGAAGGCCCCGCACCGGCGACCAGCACCGTGTCATGTGCTCCCATATCGGCGAGAAAGTCGCGGAATCCGGCCTGGGTGCGCAAGGTGTCCTGGTTTTGCTCCCAATTTTGATGCATGAGGCTCCCAAATCGCTCGTAGGCCATACGGATCGCCAACATGCTGTCTAAAATCTCTGATACCCGCCGGCGCGCTTCCGGGATGAGATCCAGCGATGGACGATGCACCCAGAAGGCGTCTTTTTCATCGTAGGTCTCGAGCCATTCACCGAGGGCGCTTTCCGCCCCTTGACCCGTATGCAAGCGAAAGGACGGTTCACCTTCGAACAGCCCCAGCGCCTTTGCCGCTCCCGCCGGTCGCGGGTCAATCTCAAACACATCGATGGGAATCCCAGGGAAGCGCCGGGCAGCGGCGTACACGTGATACCCAAGGCCAAAGCCATAAATCCCGATCCGCTGGGGTTTCTCTTCCCCCAGATGACCGGATACCCAGTTCTCCGCCTCTGCGACCGGATCAAAGCGGCTATGCAGGTAACGACCTGTTGCGCGATGATAGAGGGTCCAATTGTTCTTTCGACCCATTTCGAGCAACAGGTCTTCCCCCAAAGCGTCTTGCACGTCCGGCCTCAATGCGTCGCGAGTCATTGGGTTGGGCCTAGGCCCAGCAGTTTTGCCTGCCCATCAAACCATTCCAACAAGCCTTGCAGATGGGTGACCAACTCATACTCTGTCAAATCGCCAATGGTGACAAAATCCTGCACCGACCAAGCTTCTTCCAGTTCCGCCAGTGTCCTGCGGATCGATTCAAACACATCGGTCGGCAACACTTGTCCCTTTGATAATTGAGGAAGTCCGTTGATCACCGCCGCAATCCACTCCAACCCGTCAAAGGCCTTGGTGAACTGCTCAATCCCTTTGGTCTCGCTCCCCTGGCGAAAGAAGGCGGCGGACGCTTGGAGACCGTCAATCAGTCGAGGCAGGTATTCGACGCCGGATTCAATAATTTCTTGATACATGTTGCTCAATGTCCTCCATGCCCCCTTTAGCCTTGGCGATCATACAATTTTGCGCTGATGTCCGGGAGCAATCCGTAATTGCCCGCGGCAGGCGAGAGAAAAAGGGAGCGATATTCTTTCGTCCACTGTCCTTTGAGGCGAATCAGGCGCTCGGTGATGGCGCCATCGACGGCGCAGATGCGCTGCATCCGTTGAGCAAAGCTTTCCCGCCATTCATCCTTTTGGCGCCCCAGAGCAGGTGACGAAGGGGATGGGGTGATTGGAGTCGCCGTTCTCTTCCACAGGTCGACAAGACCGCTCATCTGGTCTAAAACCTGTGCCCGATCATCCAACCGGGCCATCAACCAATCCATGTCTTCAAACTGACTGTCGGCGATACGCGTCGCAATCTCTTCTGTGATGATTTCCGCCTGTTTCGTCAGCCGGTCGATTTCGTTACAGACTGCCGCTATGGCTGCGCTCATGCCCCACCACCAGAGGATGACTGGGTCTTGGCGATGCGCGCCGCCTCCTCCCAGGTATCTCTCAGTTCGGAAAGCAGCTTGATGATATCCATAATCATTTTCGTGTCTTTTTTGACATTGGCCTGAACCAGATGCTGAAAAAAGAAATCATAGAGGCTCCGCAGGTTTTGGGAAATCGGATAGTCCATGTTCAGGGTAACCGTCAGTTCGACGATGATATTCTGAGCCTTAACGATATTCTGATGCGCTTCATTCGGCTTTTTCTCGTCAATGTACTTGATCGCCTGATGAAGAAAGCGAATGGCCCCGTCGTATAACATAAGCAAAAGCTTTTCCGGGGCCGCCGTCTGCACAGCCGTGTTCCGGTACTGGTTCAGGGCTGCATTCTGCTGGTGCGGAGTGCCAGTAAACATCTCTCTATCCACTCCTATGGGTTTTTCAACTACAGGGAGGCGAGGGCCGATGTCTGGGATTTTATCTTGGACAAGGCCGTTTCCATCGCGGTAAACCGCTGTTCGTAGGATTTGCGCTTCTGTTCCAGACGCCGTTGAAGATTATCCATATCCGTGTTGACGACCTTCAACTCTTTCTCGATACTGCCGCTGCTGCCGGTGATCGCATCGAGCGAACCGCCGGTCTTGGTGGTATCTGTCGTATAGAACCGTATCCGGGTGGCTAAACCGGCCGTATACTCCGTCTTCGGGTTGTAGGTGAAGTACAGATTGGAGAAGGTCAGCGCCCCCGGATCAGAACCGAATTTGACGATGCCGTTGTTCCAATCGACGGTGTACTGGTGGTCTCCCGGCGTTCCGTCGATAAAAGAGAACTGTTCCGATCCGGAAACGAGCTGGGTCGGGAGCGAGCCATAGGTGATACCTGTCTTCGGCAATTTATACTCCGTCGTGCCGGGCGTCGTTGTCAGCGTATAATCGGCGACCTGGACTTGTTTTTGCTGAAAGAGGGACATGACGCCGTTAAAATTGGATCGCAATGCCGCCTTCAACTTATCGTCGTCAATCGTCAGTTGCCCGCTTTTGCCCCCATCTTCGCTGTACTTCTTGCCGGTGATGCCGATGTCTGAGAGGCTGTTCATCTCGTCGGGCAATCCGATGACACTGCCGGAAGCCATCCGGCGAAGCTGGTCGTAGGCGTCGCGAACAATGCTCTGTGATTTGAGCAGGCCCGTCTTCAATTCATCGTCGGTCGGGTTCGTGTTCGCATCTTGACCGGAAGCGTGGTACAGGTAGGACTTTTCGCCGAGCTTGTTATACAGATAGTCGACGGTTTCGTTGTATTTGTCCACAAAGTCATGAATATTCTGGGTAACCTTGTCGAGGTCAGGATTTACGGTGATGGTCGTCGTCGCCCCTTGTTTCAGCAGGGAGATGTCCATCCCGTTGAAAGATACGGTGTTGTTGGAACTCTTCATGTCAGCGCCGTTGATCTTGAAGGTGGCGTCTGTGCCGGCGACTTTTTTGGCGTTCGGCGCGTCCGTCGCCCAGTCGAAAGCGCCGTCGGCCATGTTCTTGCTCGCGTCGGCGCCGAGCATGGCGTGAAGAAAATTCCCGTGAGCGCCGGCGCCGCCGGGCTCATCGAGCACAATCTGTTGATTTGCGCCTGTCTGTTCGGAGGTAAAGCTGATCTGGCCCTTGTTCCGGTCATAAAAAGCCGTTACACCGGTGGCGCCGTTGTTGATCTTATTCAAGATCGACTGGACCGTGTCCGATGTGCTGTAACTGATGGTGTACCCGTTGATCTTAAAAAAACCGCCTGTAAAGATGGTTCCCGTTCCCGCGTAGTCAGGATCGGTGTTGATGCTGTCCAAGGTGCGCAGTTCCGGTGAATCCTGCCCTGTTCTCGCCGTGCCGCTGTTTAAACCGGTAGCCGCCAAAAAGCCGCTCGAATCGCTGCCCAGCGTGATCGTCTGCGACTTGCCGGCCGTCTTCTGAGTGAGAACGATCTGATTGCTCGAATTGATGCTGGCTGTCACGCCGGCATTGGAGTCGTTGATCTTGTTCAACACCGAGTTGACCGTGTCGGCGCCCTTGACAACCGTGATCGACACTCCGTTGATGGTAAATTGACCGCTTTGCACATTGCTCAGGCTGTTGCTGGCGGCAAAGTCGGAGAATTTCACGCTTGAATCGGCGGCGGCGACAGCGGAACTGCCCGTCAGCGCCGCATTGGTGGCAGCGAGAACCCCCATCATGCTTTCTTTTCCGGAAATCCGGGCGTTTGTTGCCAGTGTCGTGACATCCAGGTTGTAGGTGCCGGCCACGGCGTTTGTACCGGTCTTGACGGTGGCCACACTCGTGTCGCTGGTAGTGCCTGTGGTGGCCGAAAAACCGGTGTTTCGATACAGGGTCTCCGCCTTATCGCGCAAGGAATTCATTTTGAGCTTAAACTCAAAAAAGGCATCTTTTCGAAATTGCAGTATCTTTTTCTGTCTCTCCATCTGGACAAGCGGTTGTGATTCGACGGCCATCAGCTTGTCAATGATACCTTTCGTATCGATACCTGAAACCAGCCCGCTAATCTGAAGATTACTCATGGTACACCCTCCCAATCCTACGCGGTAGCCTAAACCCGCTTATCCACAAAAAGCCCGACGACTTCTTGAATCGCTGCCGCTATATCGAGCAGTTTTTTCGGCGGAATCTCCTTAATTACTTTATCGTTGCGATTGTCGATGATCTGAACCATGATATTTCCGGTTTCCTTATGAATTTCAAACTTCAGATGGGAATTAAAGGGCTCCATCATGTCATTGAGGTGATTTACCTTTTTCTCTAACTTCTGCTTCACCTCTTCTTGCAAGGCTGAGCTGGTCTTATCCGGTGTCGTCTTCTCTTGTCCGGGCTTCTTCTCCACCTCTGGTTGAACGGCCGTGTCATCCCCATTTCCTTTGGAAGGCTGAGGACTGCCGCTGTTCACGGGAACATTTGCTCCCACGGGAGAGATTGAAGAGAAAGCCATCCCATTCGTCCCGATTTCCACAGTGCTCCACTTCCTTTCAAAAAAAACAAATCCTATCACGTTTCATATATCATCGGAGTCACCCGGATAAAACATTATGATCAAAAAAGGCCAGCCGATTTGACCGGCCGGCCTTTTTTTTTGATTACGTTTTGCTTACCGCAGGAGCGACAGCACGCCTTGGGGTTTTTGGTTCGCTTGCGCCAGCATGGAGGTGCCGGCTTGGCTGAGAATCTGGCTGCGGGTGAAGCTGGACATTTCCGAAGCCATGTCAACGTCACGAACGCGGGATTCGGCGGCTTGCAGGTTTTCCGAAGCCACGTTCAGGTTGGCGATGGTGTGCTCGAGGCGGTTCTGCCAGGCGCCCAGTTTGGACCGCATCGTCGAAACCGTCGCGATGGCCGTATTGACAGAAGTGATGGCCGCTTGAGCCTTGGTCGTGTTGCTGACACTCAGGGTGCCGCTGACACCGAGGGCGCTGGCCGTCACGTTGGTGATGGTGATTTTGATGGTTTGACCGCTGTTGGCGCCGATCAGGAAGGTCTTGGCAGAGAAGCCGCCGCTCAGCAGCTTCTGGGTGTTGAACTCGGTCGTCTTGGCGATCCGGTTCAGTTCGCTCTGCAGTTCGTTGATTTCCGTCTTGATGGCGTTGCGGTCAGCAGTGACGTTGGTGTCGTTGGAGGCTTGGACAGAAAGTTCACGCATCCGTTGCAGGATGGAGTGCGTTTCGTTCAAGGCGCCTTCAGCCGTTTGAATGAGCGAGATGGCGTCTTGGGCGTTCCGAACAGCTTGGTTCAAGCCGTTGATCTGACCACGCATCTTTTCCGAAATAGCCAGACCGGCGGCGTCATCGCCAGCGCGGTTGATGCGAAGGCCCGAAGACAGCCGTTCCAGGGATTTGTTCATCGAAAAATCAGTGACGCCCAGTTGGCGTTGCGCGTTCAGCGAACTGATGTTATGGTTGATAATCATGATTTTTTCCTCCTTGATTATTTTGTGTCAGCCTTCCTTGGCCGGCCCGGTGATCTATGATATCACCGATCGATTAGGAACGGATTCTAATGATTACCGCAACAGGGAGAGAACGCCTTGGGGCTTCTGGTTGGCTTGCGCCAGCATCGAAGTGCCAGCCTGGCTGAGAATTTGGCTACGGGTGAAGCTGGACATTTCGGCAGCCATGTCAACGTCACGGACGCGGGATTCGGCCGCTTGCAGGTTCTCCGAAGCCACGTTCAAGTTGGCGATGGTGTGCTCGAGGCGGTTCTGCCAGGCGCCCAGTTTGGACCGCATCGTCGAAACCGTCGCGATGGCCGTATTGACGGAGGTGATGGCCGCTTGAGCCTTGGTTGTGTTGCTGACGCTCAGGGTGCCGCTGACACCGAGGGCGTTGGCCGTCACGTTGGTGATGGTGATTTGGATGGTCTGTCCGCTGTTGGCGCCGATCAGGAAGGTCTTGCTCGAAAAACCGCCGCTGAGCAGTTTCTGTGTGTTGAACTCGGTCGTCTTGGCGATCCGGTTCAGTTCGCTCTGCAGTTCGTTGATTTCCGTCTTGATGGCGTTGCGGTCGGCGGTGACGTTGGTGTCGTTGGAGGCTTGAACGGACAGCTCACGCATCCGTTGCAGGATGGAGTGCGTTTCGTTCAGGGCGCCTTCCGCCGTTTGAATCAGCGAGATGGCGTCTTGCGCGTTCCGAACAGCCTGATTCAAGCCGTTGATCTGACCGCGCATCTTTTCCGAGATGGCCAGGCCGGCAGCGTCATCGCCAGCACGGTTGATGCGGAGGCCCGAAGACAGCCGCTCCAGGGACTTGTTCATGGAAAAATCGGTGACACCCAGTTGCCGTTGCGCGTTCAAAGAGCTGATGTTGTGGTTGATGATCATTCTTTTTCTCCTCCTTGATTTTTTTCCCGGCCGTCCTTGGCCTGGTATGTGATAAAGGTCTACATTCTTATTATCGCTGCTCTGGAAGTAGAGTTTAATATTGAAACAAGGTGATTTTAGGCGTTTTAGGATGATTATGCGAGATTTTATTCGATTATATGCTGATATCTTATTCTAGATAGTTATTTCATTGACTATCGATTGCTGAAAAGCCTGCCGGACTGATCCGGCAGGCTTTTCGCATCATCTTCAAGATTAGCGCAGGAGCGAGAGAACGCCTTGCGGTTTTTGGTTGGCTTGCGCCAGCATGGACGTGCCGGCCTGGCTGAGGATCTGCGTTCTAGTGAAGTTCGACATTTCCGAAGCCATATCGACGTCCCGAACCCGAGATTCGGCAGCTTGCAAGTTTTCCGCAGCCACATTCAGGTTGGCAATCGTGTGCTCCAGGCGATTCTGCCAGGCGCCCAGTTTTGACCGCATCGTGGAAACGGTGGCGATGGCATTGTTCACCGAGGTGATGGCGTTTTGTGCGTGCGAGGAGTCGCTGACGCAAATGCTGTTCACGCTCAGCTTGGTCGCCGTCACACCGGTGATGCTGATGGTGATCGTTTGACCGCTGTTGGCGCCGATCAAGAAGGTCTTGCTCGAGAACCCGCCGCTCAGCAGTTTTTGGGTGTTGAATTCGGTCGTATTGGCAATCCGGTTCAGTTCGCTCTGGAGTTCGTTGATTTCTGTCTTGATGGCGTTGCGATCAGCCGTCACGTTGGTGTCGTTCGACGCCTGGACAGACAGTTCACGCATCCGCTGAAGAATGGAGTGCGTTTCGTTCAGCGCGCCTTCTGCCGTTTGGATCAGGGAGATGGCGTCTTGGGAGTTCCGAACAGCCTGGTTCAAGCCGTTGATCTGGCCGCGCATTTTTTCTGAAATGGCCAGGCCGGCAGCATCGTCACCAGCGCGGTTGATGCGCAGACCTGAGGAAAGCCGTTCAAGAGATTTGTTCATGGAAAAATCGGTGACACCCAGCTGACGTTGCGCATTCAGCGAACTGATGTTGTGGTTGATGATCATGGTTTTTTCCTCCTTGATTCTCTGTGGCCATCCTTGGCCTGCTATGTATTGGAAGTTACAGTGTTATTATCGTTCTTGTCGAAAAAAGGTTTAAACTTTGTAACGGCGTTTATGGGTGATCTGCCTTTGATTTTCGAAAATTAGTTTCATTACATGCGAATATCTCTATTTTTCTCGCTATTTCATTGTTCAATAATAGCAAGAAGCCTGCCAGGCTGCGCCGGCAGGCTTCTTCGTGGAAGCGGTTTGGTGATTAACGGAGCAACGACAGCACGCCCTGTGGTTTCTGGTTGGCTTGCGCCAGCATGGACGTGCCGGCCTGGCTGAGGATCTGACTGCGCGTAAAACCAGACATTTCATTGGCCATGTCGACATCGCGGACACGGGATTCGGCAGCTTGCAGGTTTTCGGAAGCCACGTTCAAGTTGGCGATGGTGTGTTCGAGGCGATTCTGCCAGGCGCCCAGTTTCGACCGCATCGTGGAAACGGTGGCGATGGCATTGTTCACCGAGGTGATGGCGCTCTGCGCGTGCGAGGAGTCACTGACACAGATGCTGTTCACGCTCAGCTTGGTCGACGTCACACCGGTGATGCTGATGGTGATCGTTTGACCGCTATTGGCGCCGATGAGGAAGGTCTTGTTTGTGAAACCGCCGCTCAACAGCTTTTGGGTGTTGAACTCTGTCGTTTGAGCAATCCGGTTTAGTTCACTCTGTAATTCATTGATCTCTGTTTTGATGGCCTGCCGGTCCGCAGTGACGTTCGTATCGTTCGAAGCCTGGACGGAAAGCTCCCGCATCCGTTGCAGGATGCTATGGGTCTCATTCAGCGCGCCTTCCGCCGTTTGCATCAGGGAGATGGCGTCTTGGGAGTTGCGCACCGCTTGGTTCAGGCCGTTGATCTGGCCGCGCATCTTTTCCGAGATGGCCAAACCGGCAGCGTCATCGCCAGCGCGGTTGATCCGGAGACCCGAGGAGAGGCGTTCCAGGGACTTGTTCATAGAAAAGTCGGTGACACCCAGCTGACGTTGCGCGTTCAGCGAACTGATGTTGTGGTTGATGATCATCTTGCATTCCTCCGTGAATTTTATTGCCTTCCTTGGCCTCGCTCGTCAGAGCGGCTACATGGTTATTATCGTTGGACCCAGCAAATAAAAAAAAGGCGTCAATCGACGGAATGAGGCACTCACATCCGATTTTCGCCGCCGTTCTCTTTTTTTCATGCAAAGGGTGCTTTCGTTAAAAATCAAAATAGAATCGCAAGTGAACTTAAAAAATAAAAAGGCCGCTCTGGCGCGGCCTTGAAAAACGCAAGATTTCATTCTTGTTTCCTGATTACGGTCAGGTTATTTTTCTTCCGCCTTGCCTGGCACAGCAAGCCCTCCGACAAGGCGGGCCAACGCATCTGTGTTTCCGGCGATGGCAGCGGCCCGGTTCGCCTCTTCAATCGCTTCTAAAACTTCTTTCCGCAGGATGCGCACATCCTTGGGCGCCCGGATGCCGATTTTGATCTGTTCCCCCCGAACTTCGAGGACAACAACCTCCACGTCATTCCCGATCAGCAGGGTGTCCCCGGCTTTGCGCGTAAGCACCAGCATTTCTCTTCTCCCCGTTTCTTAAACCGTCTCAGGCTTCCCCCAGGCCAACCCTATGAAGCCTCCAGTCGGTGGCGGGTCGAGTATTTTTCGTTATCGAGGATCACCTGCCTGGCCAATCGCTTTTCCCGGTTGATGACGACAGGCGCCTTTAAATTGACACGGATATCCCTGGGATCATCCGTTACGGTAAAGATGACCAGGGTGAGCGCATCCTCTGATCGTCCAAGAGCCAGCTCCTGCTGGTCCGCCGCCGCCAGTTTGAACTCATAATCGGGAAAAAAGGCAAAGGGATCACCAGTCAGAAACTCGAGATCAGGGTTGTCCAAACTGCGCAAAAAGAAGAAGAGCCCTTTGTCTTCATAAGGGATGAGGATAAACCGTTTTTCTCTCTCAAATCCCGGCAAACCCTCTTCAAAACGGATGATGTCCTCGGGATGATATTCGACGGTTCCAAAGCGGCTCGAATGCACCTGCAATACAAACGCCTCCCCACTCCGCCTATCCATGATGATGCAATCAACGCGCGAATGCCTCTCGCTAGACCTGAAGAGACAATTTCGGCGGCGGCGGAATTACTTTCACATACCCTTTCTGGACCACTTCGGTGATCACCCGGCTGGGTTGGTAATCTCCCTGCACCCGCCCTGGCGTCACATGGTAACGGATATCACCCGGCACGTACTGTGCGTCTACACGTCCGGGCTGATACTGAAACTGGGGACGGGCGCCGGGCAAACTGGCGATCGTAAGCTCGGGGCCTTCCGGGAATGCGTTCTCCCAGGCGATGTCGGGAATCGGATCGCTTCGATTCTCAATGGCGCCGATGCGATCCCCTTCTGCCGCCTTGCGCGCGATGTGCTCATAGCTGTACTGCATGGCCCGGGAGGCGAAATCCTCTTCGAGATCATTGCTGGTGCGATATCCGACACTTGCCCGCGCCGCCGTCTGATCGATCAGCACCCGCGGCGGTGTGCGGTTGAGCTCGACGCGCGGATTGGTATGCTCGGCATCCAGCTTGGCCCACGTGTTGGTCAGTTCAAACCGGCGCGGTTGGGTATGGGACTGAATGCGGGTGAACTGTTGATCGATTTGAATTCTCGGCACATTCATCCCCGTTACCCTCCTCTCACCTTATCGGAGAAAGTCCAC
Organism: Heliomicrobium gestii; assembly: GCF_009877435.1. NCBI lineage: Bacteria > Bacillati > Bacillota > Clostridia > Eubacteriales > Heliobacteriaceae > Heliomicrobium > Heliomicrobium gestii. Next base: position 81,149 of record NZ_WXEX01000006.1, read on the forward strand.
AAGGCTCGGCTGCAGGACCCGCGCCCCCGTCGACAGGGCGGAGCGGTACACGCTTTCCTGAGTTTTAAAGTCGGTGATCACCTGGGCCATATCGGCGTCTTCGACTTGAGCCAGTGTATTGGTCATCGTCAGTTTGAAGTTCTGGAGCCGGTTGTTGGTAAACTCAATCCGGTTCTCGCGGGCGCCGACAGAGGCCTGCTGCTCAAGCACCTTGTCGGCCAGCTTATCCAGTTGACCGAGATTGTTCGCCTGAGCGCCTGTCTTCAGGGTATTCGATACCGATTTAAGGAAGTTGAGCAGACCGTCATTGGCGCCGGTGCTGCTGTCGGCAAAGATGCGCTTTCCGATGGAATTGATCGCCACCGTGGCCTTGGCGTCAATCTCCACAGCGATCTCTCCGTCATTGCCGTTCCATGTGTAAAAGCCCGTTCCGCCCACGACGGCCGGAGGGTTTCCCGTATTGGTTCCACCGAAGATATAACGTCCGCCGACGGTGGTATTGGCGATCTGGCTGACATGGTCGACGAGCTGATCCACTTCCTCCGCGATGGCCTGGCGGGACTCGGCCGTCGCCGTGTCCGTATTGGCCTCTTCCATCAAGGTGCGAACCCGGTGGATGACACTCGTGACTTCATTCAAGGCCGTATCGGTGTTGTCCAGCCACGTGCCGGCTTCCGTCGCGTTGTCCAGGTATTTGTTTGTCTGCAAGACAGCGCTCCGGTATGTCATCGTTTGCACCGACCCGACGGGATCGTCCTGTGGCAACCGGTTCTTTTTTCCCGAGGTCAGCTGGTATTCCGATTTGTCCATGTCTCCCAAGATGCTATTGAGACTCCGCATAAACCCATTCGTCATCATCGCCTGGGTGATACGCACCGCCTTTACCTCCTTCAGCGCTCACATCGCATTCGCAGAATCGTTATTCAAGGATTCTGTTATCGGCCAACGACGCCCAGATTGATCATCTTGTCAAGCATCTCGTCGACGGCGTTGATCATCCGCGCTGAGGCGTTATAGGCCTGTTGATAGCGGATCATGTTGGTGATCTCGTCGTCGAGGGAAACGCTGCTGACCGAATCCCGCTGGTTTCTCACCAAATCGGTCAGCGTCGTCTGGTTCTTCTCCATCCGGTCAGCCTGTTGACCGGAAACACCCAAGTCCCCCGACACGGTCCGGTAGTAATCGTCAACGGTCGACGGCTGGGGAAACTCGTCTAGTTTTTTGTACTTCAACTGGGACAACTGCAATGAGTTGTCTGAATTGCCCTCATAAGGGATAGCCGTCGTCGGCGGGGGCGTCTTGCTGATGTCCGAACGGGCGGCCGCAATTTTGGATGAGTTGTCGAGAAGCGGGTTGACAATCATGTTCTCCATGTTTGTCGGGTCAACATACGTGGAGTTCGTTTGATAAGCCGTAGCATCCACAAAAAACCGAATCCCGCTCGGTCCGAGCACCTTGTTGGGGCTTTTTTTAATATCCTCCAGCGATACGCCTTCCATATGCTTTTTGTTCAGTTCGGCGCTGAAGACGGTGGCCATCTTGTTCAGCTTCCGCCGGATGTCGGCGATCATGCCTTCGCGCTTGGAGATCTGTACGTCGACATTTGACCCGGACGCGCCGTTGAGATTGAGGACAAGTCCGTTCGCCAAGGTCACCTGATTGCCGCTGACCGAAGATACGGCGACGCTCTGCGTCACGCCACCGCCCACATCAAGGGTGACAGGACTGGAAATCACCACATTGGAGCCGCCGGCGCTGCTGTTAGAGCTAATCAGCGCGGGAGTGGCGGCGTCATCATACCGGTCCAACTTGAAGGTCTTGCTGCCGGCATCGACCGCTGTCAATTGGATCGTTGTTCCTGACACGGTGGCCGTAACCCCGGTATGGCTGGTCAGCGCGTTAAACTTGGCAGCCACATCATCGATGGTGTCTGAAGAAGCGACTTGAAACTGGCAAAGGGCGCCATCGGTTCCCGTTATCTTGTAGGTCTCGCTATGACCCGTGGACGGCGCTGTGTAGGTCATCGCAGGCAAAGCCGCATTGGTCCCCGCTGACGTAATATTCAGCTTGTAGGTGCCGACGACGGTGCTGGCCGTCACATCGACAACCTGCGCGGCGCTCGGGTTGCTCACCTTCGCCTGCCAATCAAAATTATCGGAACCGAAGCGGGAACTGTACCCGGCAGGAACCATGGTTCCTCGGGATTCAAGGATCCCCCTCAGTGCGCCGCTGTTCGGCAACGCCACCATGCCGCTGTCCCACTTAAGTTCATAGAGGCTCTTGCCGTTCGCGTCGGGGCTGTCGACAACCATCAGCTTTTTGGTCGAACCGCCCGAAACAAGGGTCCCGTTGCCGCCTCCCACGCTGACCATGCCCGATTTATCTTCTGAGACGGTGATATCGATGAGCGAGGACAACTTGTCGAGGAGCAGATCCCGCTTGTCCCGCAGATCGTTCGCCTTGTCGCCGGACACCTCAATGGCCTGGATCTGATTGTTCAGGTCGGCGATCTGTCCGGAATAGGAGTTGATCGTATCCACCGTCGACATCAGCTTGTCGTTCAAGTCCGTTTCCAATTGAGTGACCTGGCGGCTGATATGGGAAAAGGTTTCCGCAACGGCTTTGCCCCGCTCAACGACGACACCGCGCGCCGCCGGTTGTTCCGGGTGAGCCGTCAAGTCCTCCCAACCCTGCCAAAACTGGTCCATCACCTGGGACAGACCGGTGTTGGTTTCCTCACTCAAAATCGATTGAATTTTTACCAGTGTGTCCGATTGAACACCCCAGTAGCCGAGAGCGCGGTTTTCGTTGCGGTACTGCATGTCAAGGAAGCTGTCGCGGTACCGCTTGATCTGGTCGACATTCACACCGGTTCCGATCTGTCCGGCATAGCTTGCGCGATGCATGGACGGTTGAAAAAGCGACGGCGTCGTGCCCAGAACGGCCGTCTGCCGAGAGTATCCCTCTGTCCCCGAGTTGGTAACGTTATGGCCGGTCACGTCAAGTCCGGTTTTGTTGGCCATCAGACCCCGACGGGCAATCTCAAGGCCAAAAAAAGTAGACGGCATGGCGATCCTCCCATCGCAAATCGGTATCGTGGCGCTGTCCTGTGGTCAATGGGCGCCCCAATAATGACCGAAGTATTCAAATCTTACGGTTGATCAAAGAGCGTGTGATCGCTTCGCCGTCTCCCTGCGGTCCATAGGCGGGCGCCGGCGCCTCTGTCGCGCGCCGCAGCATATCGTAGTAGGTATCGTAAAACTGCAACGATTTTTCAATCAGCTCTTTGTTGCGCTGATTCTGCCGCTCCAGTTCCAACACCGTAGTGTTGATGTCGCTTCGCAATCTGTCCAACCGTTCCTGTCCTTGGGGGGGCAATCGGTCAAACAGGTCGGAGAGGCGGGCGTCGTCGGCCATGCCCATGCGCGCGAGCAGAGCAACCGTAACCTGCTGCCGCTGTTTTTCCACCAGTCCGGACTGCAGAATCAAGGTGTTCTCGGCGTCGGTGAGCTTTTGAATCTCCGCCACATCTGCCTTCACCAGCGATTGTTCTTTCTTCTGGGCCAATGCATTCAGCCCCTTCAGCAACCGGTGGTGCATCTCCAACAGTTGCACCACTTGCTCAAAAAGGCCCTCTTGGGTGTCTGTCCCCGCGACACCCAAGGGGACCTGCTGATTCGAAGGCATACGTCCTCACCTTTTTCTTATTCCAGGTCGGTTTGGTCGGCCAAACTGCGACCCAGCATTTTTTCGGCGATCTGTTCCCCCGTCACATGGTAGGCGCCGGAACGCAGGGCTTCGCTGAGGGAGGCCACCCGGTCGGCCCGCACCTCCGGCGCTTCCCGCATCGCTTTTAAGCTCGCCTGCAGGAGTCGTGCCTCATCGGAGACATTCAGGGAGTCTCGGCGCCAGCCTTGCCCATTCTCCGTTTCCTGCACATTTTTTGATTTATCGACCCGTTTCGCTCCATAGACCTGGAGCGCATGTTGGATCTGGTTCGATGAGATGATCATCGCTGCCACCCCCGCCATCTATCGGAAGCCTGTTGCTTCTATGCGTTACTCACTTTCTAGTATCGTTGCCGCCGCGCGAAAACTTTAGCGCCAGGCATGCGATTGATCGCAAAGGATAAAAAGAACAAAAAACCGGCCCAACACCGGTTTTCTGAACGGATCAGATCTTAGTCTTTCATGTCTGCCGTGAACATCTTGTCCTTGGGACGACTCTTCGTCTCGCGCTCCCCAGGCGAGGAGGGTCGGAGGGAGCCGGCCGCTTTTTGCAGTTCCTTCGCCAGGGCGCCCTGACAGGATGGGCACAGTGTGCCGCTGCTGATCGGCGCATCGCATCGCTCACAATGCAGACTGGCGCCCTGGAGTTGAGACGCTTCGATCCGCCCTTCTTTGATGAACTGGAGGACCGTATCCTCATCCACCTCGGTGGCGGCGATCACCTCAAGCAATGTCGCACCGGGATGATCCCGGAGGAATTCCCTCACCCGTTCATACTTTTCCTCATCTTCGCGAACACATACCGGGCAGATCCGGCGGCCCTGGGGAACGAAAATCCGGTTGCAGCGCGGACAGTTTCTCACGTTCATCTAGGTCACCCGCTCTCGACTTTTTTCCATTATATCTGAAAAGGGGGAAGGGCGACAATAGGCCTAATGGTGGGTCTCTAAAGGCAATGATTATACCCCCATGCCGGCTGCGGCCGTGAGCGCGTACACCTGCCGAACCCCCCACTGCTGAAGCGTCTGAGCGGCCTCCTGCACCGTGGCGCCGGTGGTGTAGACGTCATCGACAAGGATGACCGCCGATGGCGACGCCAGTAAAGACGATTTCAAGGGATTCTCCTGTCTTTCGTCTCCCTCCGGAGGCGCTTGGACAAAAAACTGTCCGCGCAGGTTGCGCAACCGTTCCTGCCGGCTGAGGCGCGCTTGGGCCGTCCGGTCTTCGCGACGGCCCAACAGGTCGGCGACAGGAAACCCGGTGGCGTCGGCGACGGCTTCGGCCAACAACTGGGCCTGGTTAAAGTTTCGCCGGTAAAGCTTTTCCGGATGCAACGGAATCGGTGTCAAAACAGCCGCCTTTAACTCCCCCCAAGCGCTGTGCCAGGAATTGCCGGGGACATGGTCCCACAGCCGTTCCGCCATCAATCGTCCAAGGGGACGGGCGACGCCGCGAAAGCCCTGGTACTTGAGGTCGTGGACGCACTGCCGGAGCAGCCCTTCGTAGGGTCCGATGCTCCAGGCCTGCAAAAAGCAGGGTTCCCGCAGGCGACAGTCGACACAACGGCCCTCTGCTTGCACATACTTGCCGCAGCGATTGCAGCGCGCCAGCCCCATCCGGCTGGTTTCGATCGCCCTCAGGCAGCGCCGGCAGAGGCCGAGCCGGCCTGCGCCCCCTAATGTGATCGCCTGCCGGCAGAAGAGGCAGTCCGGCGCCGGCGGAAACAAGGTGTCCAGGGAAAAAAGATCGCTGATCTTGAAGGAAGCGCCCATGGGTCAGTTCGCCTCCCGGGCTTCTTCGGCGGGGCGCAGGAAGCCCTCTCGCCGGGCCTGTTCATTCAACCAGTGGATCGTATCGACGGCTTCCTGCATCGCCGCAGTGACCCGCGTGCCCATGAACCACACCTCTCCATAGGGGCGTTCCGTCGAACGTCCGGAACGGCCCGCCATCTGCACCAGCGTCCGCTCGTCGTAAACCCGTTCGTTCTCGGCAAACAACACGACCACATTGGCCCGGGGAACGGTGATGCCCCGCTCCATGATCGAGGTGGTGACAAAGAGAGGGAACAATTGGCGGCTGAAGCGCTGCCGCTTCGCCTCTCGATCCGGGTCGCGGGAGTGGCTGTATTCCACCCAGGCGCCCTTAAAATCGTTGAAGGGCGGCATGCGGGTCGCCGCTTTCAGCGATTCGCCGACCTGCTGGGCCAAGAAAACAGAGGGGACAAAGAGAAAAACCTGGGCGAACTCCCCTTCAACGGAGCGGTGTAAAAAACGCAGCAGTTCTTCCGGGAACATCATCCGTTCCCGTTGCCAGCGCCACTCCTTTTCCAGGATGATCCGGGGGACGGGCAATGGGTAGCCGTGATGACGGGCGGGGATGGTCACCAGGGTGAGCCGTTTTTCCTGAACGGCCTGCTTCATCTGTCGTTCGGGCGTCGCCGTCATGAAGATGATCCGCCCATCCCGCTTGCGGGCCCGGCTGACGGCATGATAGAGCATGGCGCTGCCCTGGTAGGGAAAGGCGTCCGCTTCGTCCAGCACCACCAGGTCAAAGGTGCGATAAAAGCGAATGGCCTGATGGGTCGTGGCCACCACCAAGCGGCTGTGGCCGAACTTCTCGGCGCTTCCACCGTAGAGGCTGACGATCCGCTCGCCAGGGAAAGCCTGTTGAATCCTTGGCGCCAGTTCCAGCACCACGTCCTTGCGCGGCACGGCAAAGAGCACCCTCCCTCCCCGCCCCAGCACCTGGCTGATGGCCGCAAAGGAGACCTCTGTCTTGCCTGCGCCGCAAGCGGCCCAGACGAGGGCGCCATTTGCGGAAAATCGCTGTTCCGTCGACGCTCGCCCGTCACCGCCATTGCCAACTGGCCGATCCGTCACGGCAGCGCCGGCATGTAGCCATTCCACGAGACGCAGGCTGGCCGTTTCCTGCATCCGGTTCAGGGGGAAGGCCAGCCGGGGGCCGCGCAACGGCACATCCTCTCGCTGGGCATCGGGACGGCGTGGCTTGTCCCCTCCGGTTCGGCCGCCCCCGTCGGCGGCGCCGGTCAACCAGGGCAACAACTCGCTCTGCCAGCGGTCCAGCCACTCCTCATCGCCGGCCAACCCATAGAGGGGGCGACAGAGTCTCGCCTCGCCCATGGGCAGGCAGTCCTCACAGTAATAACACTGTTCCCGGCCACAGCGAACACAGCGGCTGACTGAAATGCGACCGGACTGGCCACAGCGGACACAGCGAGCATCATCGGGACTGTTCAGGAGGATAGATGGGAAGATCTCGACAGCGCCGGCCAGCGCCAGGATCTGCAGAAGATCCTCCAACTGCCCGATGGGGAAATTCCGGTTGACGCCACCTTCCCTTTCCCTCTCCGCAATCGCCTTTTCCAGTTCTGCCGTGAACAACAGTCGCCCCTCCAGGCATTCGGCCAGATGGCGGATATCCTCTAACCGGTAGCCGGGACCTGTCTCCCCGGTCGGACGGAACACATGGAGGGGGAAACCGGAGGTCAACAGGGGGGCGTAGCCGAAACGTTTGAGCAGGTGGGCCGTCCGGCTTGACAGGCGGGACAATTCCCGATCACCGGCCATGGATGACGGGGGCGTTGTCTTCTCCGCGGCAGCCCATGGCCACCATCGCCCCCGACGGCGCTGGGCATCGTCGCCGGTCGCCCCTTCGGTCGTCTCCTGTCCCTGATCGGCTTCAGGAACAGGAAATAAGCCCCATCCAATGCGGCGGCTGAACCCGTTCCACAGCCCGGCAAGTTTGCGCGTCAAGGCCGATGAACGGACAGGGCCATCGCCAGGCATCGACATCCGCAGTTCCTGAAGGATAAAAAGGGCGATCCCGATGGGCAGGCTCGGGGTGAGGGAAATGAGCACCTCAAGCCCTTCCGGCCCCAACAAGGTCAGATCCAGGGCGGGATCATGGGTAAACCCGAGCCAACTCTGTCCTCTTCCCCGGGCCAAGTATACATACCCTTTCAAGCAGACCATCGGGCGCACCCCTTGAATACCCATTTATTTTCATTTATTCCATTCGTTATGATAAATGGATTTCCTTCTTTTTTCATCAAAAGAAAAACCTCCCGACGCAAAAGAGCGGCGGGAGGCGATCCGCGAAAGCGATTGCTTGATTAGAGTTTCACCAGCCGGTTTTTAATGGCGTACAAGGCGGCTTGTGTGCGGTCCTTGACCTGGAGCTTGCGAAAGATGTTGGTGATGTGGTTTTTGACCGTTTTTTCACTGATGAAGAGTGAGCCGGCGATTACGGCATTGGTCGCGCCCTGGGCGATCAGACGGAGAACCTCCTTCTCCCGTTCCGTCAGTTCATCGGCGGGATGAGTGACCCCAGGTCGACCCTTGCCCAGCGCCTTCTGCACGATGGCCGGGTTGAGCACCGAACCGCCACGGGCCACCGTGACGATGGCGCCATACAGGGTTTCCGGGCTCACGTCCTTCAGGAGGTACCCGTCGACACCGGCCTCGATCAGGTGGATGATATGGTCTTCTTCTTCGTGCGCCGTCAGGATGATGACCCCTGTTTGGGGACGTTCCCGCTTCAAAACGCGGGTGGCTTCAACACCATCCACACCGGGCATGTGAATATCCATCAGGACCACATCCGGCTTCAGATGCCGGACGAGGTTGATCGCCCCTTGCCCATCGCCGGCCTCATCTAACACCTGAAATTGGGGATCCAGTTCCAATATCTTGCGCAACCCCTGGCGAAGCAGGGTGTGATCATCGGCCAATACGACGCGGATCGGCTCCATCAGGCATCACCCCCCGTCATTTTCCGGCTGTAGCGGAATGCGAAACTTGATCTGTGTTCCCTGTCCGGGGCGGCTCAGGATCTCCCATTCACCGTCCAGCAGTTCAATTCTTTCCCGTATGCCCCAGAGTCCATAGCGGTCGCCAAGACCGGACAACATCGCTTCAGCATCAAAACCGACGCCATCATCACGGACGATGGCGGACAGGGCCTGCGGGGCTATCTCAAAGACGACGTGGACGGTTTTGGCCTTGGCATGCTTCCAGACATTCTGCAGCGCCTCCTGGATCATGCGAAAAACAGCCAGCTCATAGGCCCGCTCTAGACGACGGGCTTTGCCGAAGAAGCGCGTCTCGATCGCCAAGCCGGTTCGCTCGGAAAAATCAGCGGTATACCGCCGAATCGCTTCCATCAACCCCTGATCATCCAGTCCATGAGGACGCAGGTCATAGAGGATTTTGCGCAGTTCTCTCAAACTATCGCGAAGCATCCCTTTCAAATCCTGCAATTCCCGCCGCACCCGTTCCGGATCGACTTGCAACAGCCGCTCACAGAGTTCCACCTGCAGCACCAAGCTGTTCATCCCCTGGGCAGGACCGTCATGGATCTCCCGAGCCAGGCGCAACCGTTCCCGGTCTTGCGCCATGATGATGCGCACGGCCGCCTGCTGGCGCAGTTGGGCCTCCTCGACCTTGACGTGCAGATCCTTTAGGTTGCCGCCGATAAACTCAAGCACCACGCCGACCTGGTTCATCAATTGCTCTGCTCGTTGCACCATTCCCTCCAGGTGCCGCAACCGTCGCTCCAGTTCGTCGCGCTTCACCCGCAGCTGCCCTTCCCGTTCCCGCAGCACAGCCAGGTTGACCTGGATATCTCTGGCCTGTTCATAGGCGAGGCGGATGTCTTCTTCTTTGTACCGCTCCAGTTCGCGGCTCACTTCCACCAGACGCAACCGGGCCTGTCGTTCCTTCAGGGTCAGTACGTCCACCTGAGCGATGACAGCGCACGCCTTTTCCCGAACCTCAATGAGGTCTTTTTGCACACGACCGCATTCTGCCCGGGCATCCTCGGCTATGGCGAAAATCTGTTCCTTGGCGTTTTCTATCGATTCCATCGTCTGACGGATGATTTTATCTAAAATGCTGGCCTCGGGCACGGCCGCCCCTCCAATCCTTCTTTCCAACCGGATTTGTGAAGCGGTTGCCGGGGCGCCGTTCATCGGTCCACCGCTTCGACCCAGATGTTTCACCGGTCTCTTTCATCTGTAAAATGAGGATATCTCAGAACTAATCTTAGAATTAATGATTGGGTTCGACAGTTTCCGCCTTTTCTCCTGCCTGGTGCTCCGACCAAAGGCAGGAAGGAGTCCGCGTGCGTGCGCGGACTCCTTCCTCAGAAAACACCTTTCCGTTCTGTTGTCGCGCAAATGTCGTCACCAGGCCACCTGCGTGTGTCAAAAGGGTCGGCAAAAAGAACTCCCTTTGCAGACGCTACAGCCGCAGGTCTCGCTTCACCTGTTCCTGGATCTCCCGTAACTGAGTTTCACTGTTTGCCTCCCCGTAGAGGCGGAAGAGCGGCTCCGTTCCAGAGGCGCGCACCAGCGCATAGGCGCCATCGGCCAACTGCAGCTTGACGCCGTCGATGGTCACCCGTTTGATCACCTCTACGCCGGCCAAATGGGTGGGCGCATACTCATTCAAACGCGTCAGGATCTCCGCTTTGATCTCGGGGAGGGTATGCAGATCGAGCCGTTGCGAGACGAGCCGCCCGTATTCCCGATCGATCTCGGCCAGCACCTCTGTCAGCGGGCGGCCGGCGACCGCCCGAACCTCAGCCATCAGGGCGCACGCCAAGACGCCGTCTTTTTCAGGCATGTGACCGCGCACCGACAAACCACCCGATTCCTCACCGCCGAGGAGGGTTTCCCCTTCCCGCAGCGACTCGCCGATGTACTTGAACCCGACGGGGGTCTCTTCGACGGTAAAGCCATGGCGGGCAGCGATGCGATCGAGCATGTGTGTCGTCGCCACTGTTCGGGCGACAGGCCCCGTCAGATTCCGGTGGGTCAGGAGGTGGTGGTAGAGAAGCACCAGCACCTGATTGGCCGAGATGAAGGCGCCGTCGGCGTCGATCACGCCAAAACGGTCAGCGTCGCCATCCAGTGCGAGTCCCAGATGAGCCCCCGACTCGACCACCTTGCGCCGCAGCTCGGTCAGCACGGCCGCCGAGGGCTCAGGAAGGCTGCCGCCGAAAAGGGGATCGCGATGGTTGTGGATGACCTCATAGGCGAGGCCGGACCGTTCCATCACCGCCTCCAGATAGCCGATCCCCGCTCCCCACATGGGGTCGATGACGATCTTCAGCCCCGCTGCCTGGAGCGCGGGCAGATCGACGATGGTCGCCAACTGGTCCATGTAGGGCGCCATGGGCGCGATCTCACGGACCAGCCCTTGCGCCCTGGCCGCGTCGAGCCGGATCCGTTTGATCTCGGCAGGCCCTTCCGATGACACCAGTTCGCGCACCCGGCCTTCGATGCGGTCGGTAATATCGGGCAGCGCCGGTCCGGCATACTCGGGAATGAACTTGATGCCGTTGTATTCGGGCGGGTTGTGGCTGGCCGTCAACATGATCGCCCCGGCGGCCTGGTGGTGGGTGATCGCAAAGGCGGTCACCGGCGTCGGCAAGGCCGAGGTTGGCAGCAACACAGGGATTCCGTTGCCCGTCAACACCTCGGCGCCCCGCAGCGCAAACTTATCGGAAAGAAATCGATTGTCATAGCCGATGACGACGCCACGATCGGCGATCCCGGCGCCGCGAACATAATCGGCGATCGCCTGAACGACAATCTCCACATTGCCAAAGGTAAACTCTTCGGCCATGATGGCTCGCCAGCCATCGGTGCCAAATTTTATCGTCATTGTTCGACACCCTTTCATCCAGTAACGTTTGGAAGAAGGTGTTTCATCCGGCTTTTTCCGTTGAAACCGCTTCTTCTTGTTGGATACAACAGAGATGGGTTATCGGCCGAATCACCAGGCGGCCCTCCTGATCGATATGGAAACGGACCAAGCCCCCCTGTGGAAAGGCTTCCCGAACATCACGCGGAATAGACAACTCGCCTTGCTTGGAAAGGAAAGTCAATTCCATTGCTACAACCCCTCCGATCGATGTTTCGCATTCACCAGCTCATCAACCGGCTGGCGGAGTAAGCATAGCATGACCCGAAAAAGCCTGTCCCTAAAAATAAGTCGAAGAATACCGCTGTTCATGCCGCCATTTTGTCTTATCTTGTCGACTCAAAAACCGATAAATCCCCTCCTCTCCACAAAAAACATTGCATTCCATCCAAAAAGAAAGCCGGTGACGGATCGGGAAGAAGGCCCACTGCCAAACTCCTGATGTCACCGGCGATTCCGCCGAAGGTTATTCGATTGGTTATTGTCTTGGATCAAAGGCGATAGAAGAAGGAATCAGGCAGGTGGCGGTAGCGATCACCGTACAGAGGGCCAACTGGCGACCGTCTGGGCCAACCCTTGCCGCAGCGCTGTTTTCGGCGTCCAGCCAACCGCATCGAAGAGTCGCCGGCTGTCCAGATAGCTGTGCAGGATATCGCCCGGGCGGGCCGGGGCCATCTTCGGCGCCAGATCAACGCCGGCCTGCGCCCGGATCAGTTCATACAGCGCGTTGACACTGGTGGCCTGCCCTGTCCCGACGTTGTAAACGGTATGGCGCAACCGGTCTTCGCCCGCATCAAGGATCTGCAACATGGCGTCGACGATGTCGTCAACAAAGACAAAATCGCGCGTCTGCTCTCCGTCGCCGTAGATCGCCGGCGCGACGCCGCGCAGAAGCCGTTCCGTGAAGATGGCCACCACACCGCCTTCGCCGCCGGCGTCTTGCCGGGGTCCATAGACATTGGCGAAGCGCAAGGCCGTTCCCACGACACCGTATAATTCCCGGTAGAGCCGCAAATAATGTTCAGGCGTATGCTTGCTGATCCCATAGGCGTTGGCCGGCGCCAGCGGGTGGTCTTCATCGACAGGGAGACGCACCGGGTCGCCGTACACAGCAGCCGATGACGCCACGATCACCCGCTTGACCCCGCTTTGCCGGCAGGCTTCCAGCAGGTTGATCGTGCCCAGGATATTGACCTTCGCATCCTCGAGCGGGTCCCGCAAAGAAACCTGCACATCCACCTGGGCTGCGAGATGGATGATCGCGTCGGGAGCTTCGGCTGCGATGATGTCCCGGATCTTCTCATCAGTCACATCCATGGGTATGAAGGTCGCTTTCTCGGGGATGTTCTCTCGCTTTCCCGTTGAAAGGTTATCGATAAGGAGAACGTCGTCGCCCCGGGCGATGGAGCGTTCGACCACATGGGATCCGATGAAACCGGCGCCGCCGGTGACCATCAACTTCAACGAAGATTACCGCCCTTTCGATTGATGGAATAGTGCCTATTTGACCGAAACGAGGTCCTGGCGGACAAACCCCTCGCGCCCATCGGGCATTTTCACTTTGTACCATTTATCCTCATCAGAGACGCCATCGATGGAGGCCAAAATGGTGACCCGCGTCGCAAAGGGCAGGATGGTGATCACCGTGTAGTCTTTCCCCGGTCCAAAACGCACATTGACGCCGGAGGGCGAGGTGATCGAGCCCTCCCGCAGACCCGGCGTCGTCGCAGCCGGCAACGGGGTGTTCGCGCCATCCGTATTCCCTGTGGCGGCTGTCGTGGAACGGCTTGGGGTACCGTCCGTCGAGGAACTGACGGCGCCGTTGCCACCCGGATCGGTTGTGTCCCAGGGGGTGTTTTGGAATCCCTGGGGCATCGGCGGCAAATCCACCTTTTGCCCCGATTTCTCGAGGGCCTTCTGCAGCGTTTCCACGCGTTGATTCAATGCGACGATCTGGTTATGCAATTCCGCCCGGTTGCCGCCAAGCAGCTTGTCGAGATAACTTTTGGACACCAGCGGGTCATCGGCCGTTCCCGGCGATGCGCCGGCCATAACCACCTGACCGAGGACAAACCCCGACAGCACCAGGGCCAGCCCTCCCCCTACCAGTCGAGCCCGAAACCGGAAACGCGAGCGACTTGCCGATTGGCTGAAAAGAACCCCCCGCTCTTCCAGGGTCAGACCGGGTTGTCCCGCCTTCGGAAGCCCTTTTTCATCCATAACTATGTATCCCCCTATCCAGTTCGGGAATAAGAAGAGCCACTGGCTTCCACCAATGGCATCTCCACCTTGGCCTGACCAACATGCAACTTAATTCGACTCGTCTTCCACATCGACTCCGATACGGCTGGCGGCGACCTCAGGCGCGCTCGGCGAGCGGCCCAGGATGCCCACACGATCGGCGGCGACAAGAATCAAACTGGCGAGCAAGATGAGGATAAAGACGCTCTGCGCCGTCGAAACGGTGGTGAGAAAAACCGCCGTGGCGCCGAGAACCGTGTTGATGCCATAGATGATCATCACCGTCTGGGGATGGCTGAAACCGAGCGCCAACAGCCGGTGATGGAGGTGATCCTTGTCGGCCTGAAAAATAGGTTGTCCCTTTTGCACCCGTCGAAAAATCGCAAATCCCGTATCCAGGATAGGAATGCCCACGATAAGGATGGGAATAAATACGGAAATGACCGTGGCGACCTTGGCCAAACCCATGATCGACAGGCAGGCGAGAATGAAACCGAGGAACATGGCCCCCGTATCACCCATAAAAATCCGGGCCGGATGGAAATTATGCTTGAGAAACCCAGCCGCCGAAGCAGCCAAGATGAGCGCCAAGGAAGCCACCAAGAGCTGCCCTTGCGTCCACGCGACAACGGCCATCGTCACCGAGGCGATCGCGGCAATGCCGGCCGCCAAGCCATCGAGACCGTCGATCAGGTTCACCGCATTCGTCACGCCGATGATCCAGAGCACCGTGATCGGCGCGCGCAGCCACCCGAGTTCGACCACGTCGGGCCCGACAAAGGGGTTGGTCACGAAATCGACGGACAGACCGAAGGGAAGGATGGATAGGGCGGCCACAACCTGACCGAGCAGTTTGACCTTCGCCGGAAGATCGCGCGTATCGTCCAGGATGCCCACAAAGACGATAATGGCGCCGCCGACCAGCATGCCCATGATCTCTGAACGCAGGTAATCGCTGTCAAAGACCGCCATGGCCAACACGGTCAGCACAAAGCCACCAAAAATCGCCAATCCGCCAAGGCGAGGCATCAACTGCTGGTGCACCTTGCGCCCGCCGGGCGCATCTACGGCGCCGATGAGGAACGCCACCCGACGCGCCAACGGCGTCAGCATAAGGGCAAGCAGGAAGGCAGCGCAGACTGCCAGTGCCATCGACACCTAGGTCGCCTCCTAATACAAATTGAACCAGAAACTATACAATTTTTCCTCTGCCTGAAAGACATTTCAATTGCTATTTTACTCCAATGAACTAGGGAATACAATGGGACGGGGGCTTAACTATTGCTCGATGGCAAAGGTCATCTCCGCTTCGCAAACCAGTTGGTCTTCCACGTAGGCCCGTCCCATCGCTTTGCCGATGGTTTTGCGCAAGGCCGTCATCTCCGCTTCCAGGCGCAGCGTATCGCCGGGAACAACGGGGCGACGGAACCGGACCCCGTCGATTTTGGCGAACAAGGCGATCTTGCCGGCATATTCGGGCATCTTCAACAAGGCAACGGCGCCGGTCTGGGCCAAGGCCTCGACGATCAGAACGCCAGGCATGACGGGGTGACCGGGGAAATGGCCTTGGAAAAAAGGCTCGTTCATGGTCACGTTTTTCAAACCGACGGCCCACTTGCCCACCTCGAGTTCGATGATCCGGTCAACCAGGAGAAAGGGCGGTCTATGGGGTAGAATCCCCTGAATGTCTTGAACCGATAAATTCACTTTTTCCCTCATTGCCACAATTCTTCCTCTCTGCATAATATTCGATGACGACCCAGGTGATGTTCCCCACGTGAAAGAGGATCAGCGCGCCTAGCGTCGAAAGAGTGTATGTTTTCTGCGACTCTGCTTCTTACCGGTGACAAGCCACAGAAGACATCGATAAAACGATTTTGAGGAGGCTTATTTCCCCGATGAAACTCGTCAACGAAAAAGGACGGCTCTTTGGACTGATCAACCCGCTCGACCTGCTGATCCTGTTGGCTGTCGTCGCCCTCGTGGCCGGTTTGGCGACGAAGACAAAAACGATGGTGCAAACGACCGACACAGCCGTTCAATTCGAGGTCGTCGTCAAGCGGGTGCTGCCGGAAGTGGCGACCAACCTGGACCCGAAGGAAACGCTCGTGGGCAGCGGCGTTGTCTTTGATCCGAAGGACGTCCATGTCGAATCGATTCAGGTCGTGCCCACCCGTCTCTCCCAAACGACAGCTCAGGGGCAGCTTGTTGTGGCCGATGATCCCTACCTGAAAGATGTCTATGTCGTCCTCCGCGGCGTCTCCCGCTCGGCAACGGCCGACCTGCGCGTCGGCAACCAGGAGATCAAAGCAGGCAAGGAATACTACTATAAGACCCAAAAGACGCAACTGCTCGGCACCGTCACCAAGGTCAATCTCCTGGACAAGCAGTAAGCATCATTCCCCGATTTTTTCCAGCATAGCCGTCAGACGGGCATCCCATGAATGGCGCCGGGCCAGATCCATCCGTTCCGCTCGTTTTTCCGGGCTGTCTTCGGCCAGAGCGGCCTCGATGCAACCGGTAAAGGAATCGGTCGGCTGACAGACGGTGACGACCGGGGAAAAGGGTAGCACCTCGGGCAAGGCGGTCGAGACGACGGGCTTGCCGGCCGCCAGGTATTCGTACACCTTGACGGGATTGACGCTCATCGTCAGTTCATTGAGCCGGAACGGCGAAAGACAGACATCGAAGCGACGCACATAATCGGGCAGAACCGAGTAGGGTTTCCGGCCGAGAAAAAAAACGTTGGGGAGCGCTTGCAACGCCGACACATCGGTCTCGACGGGACCGATCAAGGCCAGCGCCCAATCCCCGTGGGCCCGGGCAGCCTCAGCCAGCTTGTCCGTATCGATCCAGTCGCCGATGCCGCCGACAAAGCCGATCGTATGACGAAACCCGGCGGGCAGATCGGCAGGGTCCTTGTCGTCCGGTCGAGCCGTCGCCGCCTGGCTGAAGTGCTCCACATCGGCCGCATTGGCGACCAGGGTCACATCGGGACGGACGAGGCGCATCTTTTCCTGCAAGGCCGCCGCGGAGGCGAAGACGGCGTCACAGCGGCGGGCGAGGTCATTTTCCATCGCTACCATGACCGCCGGATCGATGAGGCCGGTAAATGCGGCATGATCGTCGACACAATCATAAACGAGGTAGCGCCAGTCGATGCCGGCGGACAGGAGATCGCAGGAACCGGGCAGATAGGTCCACAGGACCGGCTGGTCCCAGCCCAACTGCTGCAAGGTCCGTCGCAGCGTTCCGGCGAGCCGGCGCTGGTTGATCCGGTTGATCATCCGCCGCATCCCATGAAAAGGGAGAAAGACCGGCGGTTCCAGCCGCCAGATCCGGCCCGGGTCGACCGCTTCCAGCCGCCCGGCGCTTTGCCAGCGCGTGTTCAACAGGTCCCGGTTCTTCAATGGGGCCAAGTAGGTGATAGGGGGATCGACATAGAGAACCCGGTGCCCCCGGTTGGCCAACCGCACCATCAGTTGCTGGGCTCGCGCCCAGATGCCGTGCCATTCGGCGGCGCCGATACAGACAATATCCACTCCGGTCATCCTTTACTCCGAAAATGATGGGTAGGTGAATTCCCTGAATACCATTCAAACGGTTCAACGGATAATTGTCAACAGTCTCGCCGGCCGGATCGTCTTGATTCTTTCCGGTTGGCTGCAGCGTTTGGAACCCTTCTGGCTGTCCAGCCGGTTTCATGATGGGCTGGAAGGAGCCATCACCACGGCGGGCAAGGGCGGCGTCGCACGATTTCTCGGCGGTGATCCCGCCGCGAGGCTGCAATCCCGCCTGGCCTCCTCTTGGTTTGCGTCATCTTTCTCGACGTTGGGCAGAAACATCGAAGGGCTGCGCCAGGCCTTCATCGCTTGGACAGAAGGCATCACCAAGGGGAGCGTCGTGGCGGACATCGTCCGGCACCTGGCCTGTCCAGAAGGGTGGCAACTGGAGGGGCTCAGCCGGGCCGGGCTGGCCTATCTGGCCGGGCTGTTCCTCGCCTATGCGGCCCTCGGCGCCATTACGGCGAAAACCGGCCTCGTCCTGACGGCCCTCATCTTTCTGCTCATGCTGTACGCTCATTCCAGCGCCACCGTCCAAACGGTGTGGACAGATTCACTCCTGGGACGTCTCTTCCATTCCCTCTTGCCGGAAGAACTGGTATGCCGCGATCGGGTGAGCCGGGATAAAGCGAGCCGGGAGAAAGACCACCCTGTTGCGCCGGCCTTAACCGGCGCCAGCGCCCAGGTCATGTACCTCTTGCTCCTGTTCATGGGCGCCGGGCTGGCCTTTTATTCGCTGAAAATCCAAAACCCGCTGGTCCTGCTGGTTCCGGCGGTCCTGGTGGTTCCCACGCTGATCCTCCTCCGTCCGGAACTCGGCCTCTACGGGCTCATCAGCTATGCCGTCATCGACTGGGCGCTGCGATTAAAAGAGACAGCCCTTACCAGCCTCTGGGACGACCTCCTGCTGGTCTCGCTCGCCGTTGCCCTGATCGGTCAATGGCTCGTCCGGAAGGACTTTCGCTGGCGCATCCATCCCACCTTCTTTGCCCTGACCGCCTTCATCTGCCTGATGTTTTTCCTCTTTCTCATCGATTCCAGCTACCCCCGGATCATCATTCCCATCGACGGCCTGCGCGTCATCGTCCAGCACATGCTCTGGTTCTACATCGCCGTCCAGTTGATCCGCAGCCCCCGGCAGGCTGGTTTGATCCTGATCCTCTTCACGTTGGTTGGAACGGCCATCGCCGCCTTCGGCGTCTACCAGTTCATCGCCAAGGTTCCCATGCCGGAGCACTGGGTCGACCAGGCGGAACTCGGCAGCATCGCCACCCGCGCCTTTTCCATCGTTGGCAGCCCGAACATCCTGGGCAGCATCCTCGTCCTGACGACGCCGATCGCTCTCGGGCTGGCCTACCGGGGCAACGCCTGGCAGCGCCTCTTTTACCTGGGCTGCGCCGGGATGATGGGCGCCTCCATGGTGTTCAGTTTTTCCCGCGGCGCCTGGCTCGCCCTGGCGGCGGCGATCATCCTCTTCAGCGTCTTGCAGGATCGCCGGCTGATCGCCCTCCTGATCGTCGGCGCCATCTTGCTTCCCATCGCCTCCCCCTCGGTGGGCGACCGGATCAGCTACCTGCTCAGCCCGGAATACCTCCACAAATCCTCCCAGGACGGGCGGCTGGAGCGCTGGGATCTGGCCCTGGAAAAGGTGGAACAGAGCCCGATCTTCGGCATCGGATTGGGCCGCTACGGCGGCGCAGCGGCTGAACACAACAAGGATTTTTTGCCATACCGAACGCTCTATACGGATAACTACTATATGAAAACAGCGGCGGAGACGGGGTTGCTCGGTCTCTTTGCCTTCATCGCACTGATGGTGGCGGTCATCCGCACCGGCTTCGGAACAGCCGTCCATGCCCCACCGTCTCGCCGTGCCCTCGCCATCGGCGTCGCCTGCGGACTCTTCGGTGTGGTGCTGCACAACGCCGTGGAGAACGTCTTCGAAGTGCCCCTGATGGTCGCCTCCTTCTGGTTGTGCGCCGCCCTCCTGTGGGGGCTGAGGGAGCCTTCCCGTTTGTCACCCGATTGATTTCACAGATGAACGTAAAAAAGCCACTCCCGCGCTGGAGTGGCTTCCCTGTCTCTGCCCATCTCGATCGTTTCAAATCCCGCTGAACCGCTGACTTCCCCATCTTTATCGTTTTCCACATCCCGATCATTTACCTTATCCGTACCGTCGATACTTTACTGGGAGGTATTCCCCATGCCAAAACCGGTGCTTGCCTGGGACTCGCTGCTGCTCATCCTGACAAACGTCGTGCTCCTCCTGTCCGGGCAGACCCTCTGGAAGGTGGGGCTGCAAAAGCTCGGGGGCTTCAGCCTATCGAGTCTCTCAAACCTATCCAGCCTGAGCGCCTTCGCCTTCTCCCCCTGGATCATGGGCGGCTTGGCCCTCTATGTCATCGCCACAGGCGTCTGGTTCGCCATCCTCTCCCGCATGGACTTCAGCCTCGCCTATCCCCTACAAAGCCTCGCCTTCGTCTTCGGCGTTTTTCTCGGCTGGCTGGTTTTTCAGGAAACGGTCCCCTGGACCCGCTGGGCCGGCGTGGCGGTCATCGTCTTCGGCGTCTACCTGGTGTCGTTGCCGGCGAGGCCCTAATGGTGTCATTGGGAATCCTCTTGCAGGTATAGTTCATGCATCTTCATCCGCAATTTTTCATAGGCCTCGAAATACCGATCGCGAATCAACTGAATCATCTCGTTTGCCGTGCCCTCGTCATAGACGTGATTTGTCATATTTCTGCTCTGAATCATGTTCATCCAGAGCTGACCGTCCTCAATAAGTCCCAGTTGAAAGGCTTCCTTGAAAGCATCTCTCGCGCCATAGATCTGCGTGTTCCCTCTGTCTTTTAGAAAGGCCTTCAGCATCTTCCATGCTAATTCATAGGTGAATTCAAAAGCCTGAATCGTTCCCTGTTTTTCAAGGTTGCTTAGGTCACGTGACTTCATTAAATCTACCGCTTCCTTGAGTTGTCTTAAAGCTTTTTGATAGTTTGAAAACCGTTGCACCCAACGGATATCTCTGTTTTCCACCAGTGCTCCCTCCAAACATCGCTTTCGTCATCGATTCACGATTTATCCACACTGAGCCGCTCACAAGATTCGTTCATTTGTTCTACGAAACAAGTAGTCAACATTCAAACCACCATAACCAGTGATACCGGTTGACTACCGAACGATTTGAGCCTTTATTCAACCAATTTTCCTTTTTATTCCTTTTCCATTGGCCTCATTGTACTATACCGATTTCGTTTCATCAAGCACCCAGCCGTAGTTCATCCCCTACGAGTATCAAGTAACTGAAGCAAAACCTGAAAAGACCGGTGGGACAATTCCCACCGGTCTTTCTTCTCACAAAACAGCCGACTACCCCAAAGGGCGAGTAAGCGGACAAGGGTAAGCGCTCAATGAACGGGCGCATAGACAACAAACCCCGGTACGATTATCCGTTCGTACCGGGGTTTCGCATCTACCATCAATTATTTTGCATTTCGGCAGTAGGTCGGCAGCTTTTCCGACCAAGGCATAAAGTCCTCAAGCAGGGATGGATTTGCCGTAAAATCCGTTGCCGGCAGTTTGCTCAGAATGTGGACCAGGTACATGTAGACATTGAGCTGATTCGCCTTCGCCGTTTCCACAATGCTGTACACCACGGCGCTGGCGTTGGCGCCCTTCGTGGTGTCGGCAAAGAGCCATCCTTTTCTGCCGATGACAAATGGCCGAATCGCATTCTCGGCCCGGTTATTGGATAGGGCAATGCGACCGTCCTCCAAAAATGAACTCAGTGATGCTCTTTGATGGACGGAATAGGTAATCGCCTCGGCCAGCTTCGAGCCTTTGAGCGCGTTGACGGTCTCCAGCCATGACCAATAGGCCTCAAGCACGGGTTTGGACCGTTCCTGACGCTGATTCTTCCGTTCCTCCGGAGAAAGCGGTTCCAACTCTCTCTCAATGGAAAAGAGCTGGTTGCAGTATTCAAATCCCACCGCAGCGGCGGAGCCTTCCAAGGACTCCTTCCGTGGCATCGCTTCTTGATATTTGCGTCGCAAGTGCGCCCAACAGCCGCACCGGGTAACCTTCGGCACCTTGTCATATCCGCCGTACCCGTCGGTTTGCAGGTAGCCATGAAAGCCGTCCAGAAACCGCCGTGCATGCTCCCCGGATCGGGAGGGCTGATATTCAAAGAGCACCACCGGTTTTGTCTCGGCCTGGCCGGAGCAGTACACCCACATCCGCGATTCCGATGTGGGCTTCTTCCCGGCCTCTTTCAGCACCTGGATCACCGACTCATCGGCGTGAACGACCGGTTGCGCAAGAAGATGCGCCTTCATCGTCTCCCACAGCGGCATCAGCCAATCGATGGCCGATCGAATGATCCAGTTGGCTAACGTCGCTCGGGAAAGAGCCACGCCCTGATGGGCCCAGTCCTTTTCCTGCCGATACAGGGGCATCGCGTTTACGTATTTCTGGTACATGACATGGGCCACCGTTGATGCCGACGCGAGGCTCCGTTTGATCACCGGCGCGGGCGTCGGTGCTTTGACGATTGTGGCTTCTCCCGTTTCTTTCTCACAGCATTCACAAACGTAGCTGTGTCGGACATACCGAAGCAGCCGTACCTGGGCGGGGATGATCTCCAGTTCTTCCCGAACCGTCTCTTTGCCCAGATCCCGCATGCTTCCGCCGCATTCGGCGCAGGCCAGCGTTTCTTTATCCAATTCGCAGAGGATCTCGACAACGGGAACGTTTGCAGCCAGTTCTTCCTTGGTGCGCTTGGCTTTGCGGGTATACCCAGCAATGGAGACCTTATCCGGCTCGGGCGCTTTGCTTCTGACTTCGGCTTCCGCTTCATTGAACAGGGAGAGTTGATCCGCATCCTCCCCAGCGATCACGTACTTGCTCTTCTCGCTGGATTGGCCGTACATGGTCTTTTGGAATTTCGCCAGGATGTCCATCAGTCGATCGATACGCACCGACTGTTCTTCTACTTGCGCTTCCAATCTTGTAATATATGCAGTTACATCGGGCGAAAGGCCCGTCTTATCAATCGTTTCCATGGGGCCTAGTATACCATGAAATGTTCCTGTATCCCATCCGATTCCGGGGTGGCACGGCCGATTCGTCAACAGAAGTCCCTGGCGGTGACCTCGCCAAACCCTTTCGGCGGATCGATGGAGAGACCCTCCATGAGCAGGCGAAGTTGCGATACGGTGATGTTTCGTACGTCTGCCGGCTCTCTCGGCCATTGGAACCGGGCGCCCGCCCCATCGAGCCGCTTGTAGTACAACGAAAATCCGTTGCGATCCCAGCTTAGGCCTTTGAGCCGATTCCGACTTCCGTTGCAGAACAGAAAGAGATAGTTGCCGAAGGGATCCATCTTGAATTGCTGTTTCACGATAATGGCCAAGCCATCGACGGAGCGCCTCAAATCGGTAGAACCGCAAGCTAGGTAAATCCCCTTGTAATCGAGGATGTCTTTTAGCATAGGGCATCCATGGCTTTCAGCACGTCGGTCAACAGCACAGGACTGAACCCATGGTCGACACTGATGATCCATTTCCCGCATTGGATCTTGATTTCACTGTCGGCGCGTTCTTTTACCAACGTTACATCCGCCCACTGCTGCGGTGGATGATTCGATTTATTGTTCAGCTTGGTTGCCCAGGTCACGTACTGGCGGTAATTAATGCCCCTTTCTTCGCACCATGCTTTCGCGGTCATGCCACTTGCCCGACATTCGGTCACGATGGCCAGCTGTTCTTGCGATGTCACTTCGATACCTCCATTCTCATGTCGTAATGGAGATATTCTCGCATGCTTAGGTCTGGATGACCATGCGCCTGAACATTGAGCGCTTACGGACAAGGGAACAGTTACTGACTTTCACAAAAGTTACTGATCTTTCACCAATTCCCGATAGAGATTCTGCGTACGCTCGGCCATCCGCCTGGCCGTAAAGCGCTCCTCGATCGTCCTGCGGGCGGCCTCACCAAACTTGCGCGCCTCTTCCCGGTTCTCGATCAACCGGACCAAAGCGGCTGCCAAGGCCAAGGCGTCTCCCGAGGGGACAACCAAGCCGTTCTTTTCATTAATGACGATTTCCGGATTGCCGCCCACGGCCGTCACGACAGCGGGGCATTCACAGAGCATGCTTTCCATCAAGGTCAGGCTAAGCCCCTCGGAAAGAGAGGGCAAGGCCAATACATCCAAGGTGCGATAGATATCGGCAATGTCCTCGCGGAACCCGGTGAATAAAAAGCAAGATTCCAGCCCTTCTTCCCGGATGACCGTCTCGATAACATCGCGGTGAAAGCCGTCACCGACCAGCAGGAAACGGACGTTGCTGTTGATTTTAAGGATTTCCTTCGCCGCCTCGATCAAATACTTGTGACCTTTGACGGGATGGAAACGTCCCACCATCCCCACCAGGGGCGCATCGGCAGCGATCCCCAACTCGGCGCGAAGATCCCGCTTGTCTTGAACATTCGTATATTTTTCATCGTCGACACCGTTGTGGATGACGGTGATTTTCGCCGGCGCGATCCCCTGCTCGCAGAGGTTTTTCTTCAGAAAGTCGGCCACAACGATATAGCGCTCGGTCAAGGCGGCCGTCAGCTTCTCGGACCAGAAGTTGATCCACCGGGACAACTGGTCGGGATAATCGTTCGCTAAGACGCTATGAACGGTCGTCACGGTGCAGCGGACACCGGCCACTTTCGCCGCCAATCGTCCGATCAGGTTGGCCCTCACCCCATGGGTATGGACGATGGCCGGTTGCGTCTGACGAATCAGCCGCAGGACCTTCCAAAAACCGATGAGATCCACCTTGCTGCGCATCGGCACAGCGGTGGCGAGGATGCCTTGTTTTTGGGCGCGCTGCAAGAGCGGCGCCGGAAAGAGGCAACAGAGGCGCAGTTCCACTTCTTGCGGAGAAAAGTGTCTGGCTAAGTCCAGGATGTGGATCTCGGCGCCGCCTATCTCTCCGCCGCCTATGATGTGTAAAACCCGGATTGGCCTGGACATGGACTCTCCCCCATTGCCAGAAGTCACTCCCCATTATAGCGGGGTTATGGGCGTAAAACAAGCACACATGATGGAACTCTGTCCCTCATTCTTTGGAATGGCTGTCAAATTGCGCATTTGCTCAGCGCGCTGTTGGGCGCGTATCTGTAAGGCCCGCGCCTGCATCGCTTGCCTTCGCCTCTCCCACTGCCTTCGAAGCCCGCACTTCCGCATCAAGCAAGGCCACCATCTGCGCCAGTTCCTTGTTCGATTCTTTCAGTTGGGAGATATGGCTGGCCTGACGGTAGAGGATGACCAGAATGAACAGGATGCCCAGGAAAAAGAGCAACGCCGGTTGATAGGCCACTCCCAGATAGGCCGCAGCGATGTCCACCAGTTTCGGCCAAAGAGCCAAAAAGAGGATCGCCAACGTGCCCGCCATCCAGTACATGGACTCCTTTTCACTGAGGCGGTTTTGTTTTACCTTCCGAATGACATAGACCGCAAAGGCAAAGGCGACCAGTCGAACAAACCAGATCAGTTTTAGACTCACCGGGAATGGCTCCCTTCCGCGTTGACGGCCAGGACCTTCCGGTAGGCTCGTCCCTTGATGATGGCGATAAAGATGCTGTACATCATCGTCGCAAGGTATTTGACGACTTTCAAGCCCGTGTGCATGCTCTCGCCGTGCAACCGCTCTCGAATCGAGGCCGGCCGCTCGGTCACGCGAAACCCGGCCAGGATCATCAACACGAGCACATTGGCATCGGGAAAATCGACGGGAAACTGGTTGGGTCGTGAATAGAAGGAGAAGACACGGCGGTTCAGCAATTGCAGACCGGAGGTGGGATCAGCCACATCCTGCCGAGTCAACAGCTTGATCAGGAGCGAAAAAATCTTGATGCCCAAGCCGCGCATCCAGTTGGTGTGTTTTTTATTGTCGACGAAACGAGACCCGATGACGATATCGGCGCAGGTGTCCTTCATCGCCCGCGCCATGTCGAGGATGTTGGCCGGATCATGCTGGCCGTCGCCGTCAAACTGGATGACGTAGTCGTAGCCATAGCGAACAGCATACTTAAATCCCGTCTGTAGCGCCGCCCCGTAGCGCAGATTGAAAGGATGGCGAAGAACGACAGCGCCATGGTGGGCGGCTATCTCCGCCGTCTTGTCACGCGAGCCGTCGTCGATGACGACGACATCCACCCACGGCGTGACCTGTCTCAGTTCGTCGAGAACACCGGCGATATTTTCCGCCTCATTATAGGCGGGGATGATGACTAGGCATTTTCCAGGCAACCAGTCACTCAAGCTTCGATCCCCCGTTGTTCAAAAATCCAGATTTATCGATATGGACATGAAAAAATGGTATATACAAAGCACACCGATATGAAAGTTATCGAGCTATTAAAAGTTCATACAACATGTTTCGCAGATTTTTTCGCCAGTGGGTCGGTGTTACTCCGAACTGCCGCCATGTGTCTGTTTTAGCGACCTTTCCGTCAATTGTGACGGGATACTTCACTGTTAAAGGTTACTTTCAATCTCATCAGCTTCCGCACAGCGATGCCTTTATTTTATCATCATTGCACCCATTACAACCATAAAGGACATTCCACTCAAAAAACGACTGCAAGAGGCCCCGATGCCTCCCTGCAGTCGTTTCTAGACCGGGCTACCCGATCCGTTGGGGAATCAATTGGGAAAAGCTTAAAAATTGTTGATATAGACCGTCTTCGTGACGCCATCCCAGTCGATTTTCACGCCAAAGGCCTCCGAAATCAGCCGTAATGGTACATAGGTCGTCCCATCGACAATCTCCGGCGCAACGATGGTGCTCGGGTCAGATACGGTCAAGGGCTTCTTGTTCTTAACCACATCGGTTTTTCCCACCCAGAGTTGCACCGTATCCAGCCCGCGAACCAGATCGATCCGTTGTTCACTGCCTGTCCAATTTATGTCGGCTTTCAGCTTTTCAGCCACCAGTCGCAGCGGAACCATCGTACGTCCGTCTTTGGAATAGGGAGCCGGTTGGGCATTGAGCAATTCGTAGTCAACGGCAACACGGATCGCATTGTCCATCACCGGGCTGAGGGACTCATCTTGATTGCACCATAACAAGGCGTAAGTTCCCGAGGCATGACCTGTTTCCGCTTCTACCGCGCCATAATGGCCATCCCAGAAGATGCGTGAAGAGAGCAGGTCCCAGTTCTTTTCACCCTCGTTCCAGTAACCGACGTGAAAACGACCGATCGGCAAATCGGTTTTCATCTGACTGGCTCGGGCGAAGTCGATATCGCTGATATTGAAAATGACGCGCATCGGCTTTTCTAAGGAGGCGACATAGTTGCCGGCAGCATTATTGAAGTTCGCGTCGATCACCCGGGTCACATAAAAGCGATCGTTCGGAGCGATTTTGGCGATATCGACAGGTTTGATCTTAATTTGGCCTTTTGCCTTAAAGGTGTTGGCTGGAAATTCAAGCCGCATATCAAGGGATGTTTCCTTGCAGACGTCTCCGTTTTTCCCGACAGTATAATCCCCTGCATTGGCAACGCCGGGAATCACAACCGTCGCCAAAGCGAGTGACAAGGTTAGCGCCAAAGAAGTGACTTTGCCATTCCATTTTTTCTTCATAACAACAGCCTCCCTTGAATTTGCTCTGTTTTGTTTCGTTATATGTAGATTCATTTGAACCCTGCTATTATGTAGTGCTACTTCGCCGGGGTTACGCCGCCGGCGCCTTGGGCCGCCGCCTGCTTCAACAGGTTGACCTTCTGTTGGGCCCCTTTATCCCCTTGCGCCGCCGCCTTTTGGTACCACGCGAGGGCCTGTTCCCGGCTCTTAGAGGTCCCCACGCCATCTTCGTACATCAAGGCTAAGGCAATCTGGGCATCTTTGTTCCCATTTTCAGCGGCCGATTGGAACCACTTGAAGGCTTCGGTCGCGTTTTGAGGCACACCAACACCATTTAAATAGGCATATCCCAGGTGATACTGCCCTTTGTCATACCCCTGATTGGCGGCTTTCTGAAACCATTTTACCGCCTCTTCCCCGTTCGGCGCGACACCGTTACCGGTAAAGTAAAAAACACCGAGGTTATTTTGGGCTTTGGGATCACCCTGTTCGGCTGCTTGCTTCAGCCACTTTAGGCCCTCATCTACATTTTTCTCTGTGTTGTCGCCGTTAACCAGCATCGTTCCGAGCTTGTACTGGGCAGATGTGTCACCCTTTTCCGCTTCTTTGCGGACCTCTTCCATCTTCACCGGTGCGTTTCCCGCGGCTGCATCGGAATTCGCCGGATTTACTTGGGCTCCACTGTTTGCCGAAGGGGAATTCGTCGTCTCGTCTGCCGCCTTAGTTTGGTTGAAACCGCATCCGGTTACCGTTACCGCAAGGGTAAGGAACAAACCGATAGAGATCACTTTTTTCAACAACGCACAATGCCTCCAATAAAAAGAATGGGTTGTGTTGAATATATTACCACAAGTTTCATCGGTTGTGGGGCGACTCACCGAGAAAAACCCTTCCCTTTTGCACACCGACTAAAACAGAATGACCCCTTTGGAGAGTTGCGCCTTTCTCATTCGTAAGTAACGCTGTTAGCAACATTCCATTATCCAACCGAAGAACCACTCGAAACCCCTGACCCAAAAAGGTCAAGGACTGCACTTGCCCCAAACAATAGGATTGCCCCACTTCTCTTTGGTCGCATTCTTCCCCTGAGCACAGTTTGATTTCAACATCTTCCGGACGGATCAACAGATCGACCCTGGTGCCATCAGGCCACTGGGGTGCAGGAAAAGACCATTCTCCGGCCACTGCCGTTCCTTGCGACACCTCGGCGGAGAGCCAATTCGCGTCCCCCATGAAACGCGCGACAAAGGCGGTGACAGGATGTTCATAGATCTCCTGTGGCCTTCCCAATTGCTCCAGTCTGCCCTGCTGAATGACAGCCACTTGATCTGCCAATTCCAACGCCTCCTGCTGGTCATGCGTAACGAATAGACTCGTCACCGGAATCTCGTCATGCAGTTGGCGAAGCCATAGCCTCAGTTCCTTCCGGATCTGGGCATCTACAGCGGCGAAGGGCTCGTCGAGGAGCAACAACCGCGGTTTCGCCGCCAACGCCCGAGCGAAGGCGACACGTTGCTGCTGCCCGCCGGACAACTGGCTGGGATATCGCATTTCCAATCCAGCAATGCCCGTAACCCCCATCAACTCATTCACGCGATCGTGAATGGCGCTTTTCGTCCATTTCTTCATTCTCAGCCCAAAAGCGATGTTTTCAAAAACCGTCATATGCATAAACAGCGCGTAATTTTGAAAGACAAAGCCAATTTCCCGCTTTTGCGGCGGGAGATGATCCACCCGCTGCCCAGCCAAATGCACTTCACCGGCACTGGGCGTCTCCAATCCCGCAATAAGCCGAAGCAAGGTTGTCTTTCCGCCGCCACTTGGGCCAAGCAACGCCGTAATGCCGCCATCGAGCACCTTGAAGCTAACCTCGTCAACAGCCGGCGGAAGTCCCTTCCCGTAAGACTTGCTTAACTGTTTCACCTCAACCGTCAAAAAAAAGCGCCTCCTGTTGAGCTTTCCAGCTTCCCTCGGGACAGTAGCCCTACTCCCTAGTCAACTTATTTTCCCAAATAGAACTCATCTGGCCGGCCCGGCGGCAACAGCGGTTTTCCTTCGATTACAGCCAACAGCGTTGTCGAATCCATCTGGCGAGCAACGAAATCGCGAATTTCCGCCATCAATCGGCGGAATTTGCAAACACTCTCCTCGGTGCACGCCTGGTATTGTGTGACCGATACACAACCAATCGGGGCTAGAATGCCATCAAAGTGACGCACCACCTGCCCGAGCGTGATCTGTTCCGGCGAACAGGCGAGCACATACCCGCCGTACTTTCCCGGCACACTGGTCACCCAGTTTTTCGTTTTCAAGTCCAACATGATCTGTTCCAAAAAGCGTTTGGGTATCCGGTTTCTCTCGGCCAGTTCCCGCAAGGATACCGGCTCGTCGCCATAGGACTCCGCCAAGGTGCACAAAGCCCGCAACGCGTAGTCTGTTTTCTTCGAAATCTTCATCTGCGTGCACCTCCATGACCATTTTTACAATCACAAACACCTTTTTTCACTCAGAAGGACGGCTTCCCCTCTCGCCGCCCTTTGACCCACTCCAACAGCCCGACAAGAGCAACGGCAAGGAAAGATAACACGAGAGCCACCGAATAGGCGCCACGCAAATTAAAATCGGCAGCCGCCTGGTAGATATAGAGTGTGGCAGACTGGGTTTCACTAATGAGATTACCCGATACGACAATAACAGCCCCGAACTCGCCCAAGGAACGCGCCGCGGTCATAACAACCCCGTAGGCGAGACTCCAGCGAATAGACGGGAGAGTAACCTGCCAAAACGTCTGCCACGATCCTGCGCCCAGTGTATAGGCCGCCTCTTCCTGTCTCGTCCCCAAGGCCTCTAATAAGGGAACCAGTTCCCTCACCACAAAAGGCAACGTAACAAAAACGGTAGCGAGAATCATACCGGGAATTGCAAATATGACTTTTATCCCCCATAAACCAAAAAAAGCCCCAAACAAACGATTCGGACCGTAAAGCAAGACCAACATTAACCCCGCTACAACCGGAGAGACAGCAAAGGGCAAATCGACCAGGCTGTTGACCAAAGACCTGCCGGGAAACCTGTGGCGAGCCAGAACAATCGAGATCAACACACCAAAACATCCGTTAATCAAGACAACTGCCAGCGTTATTTCGATACTTACCCAAAGGGCGTGCACCGCTTCGGGCCGCATAACTTCCCTCAAAAAAGCAGCAACCCCGCCGGTGAAGGCTTCCACCAGTAAAGCCCCCATCGGCGCAAGCAATAAAATTCCGAACCACAGATAAATGAACGCTGCCACAAAAAAACGGATCAACGGCGAATCCCCCCCCATTTTTGCGCCCACCGATGCTGCAACAAAAGCATCATCAGCGAAAGGGTCAGCAAGCAGACAGACATCACCGCCGCTCCCGTGATATCAGAACTTTCCACTAAACCATAGATATACACAGACGCCACCTGCGTTTTCAGCGGAATGTTGCCGGAGACCAGCACGATCGCACCGAACTCCGCAATCGCCCGTGAAAAGGTCAACGTAAAACCGGAAAACAGACCCGGACGGATCATAGGCAGCAAGATATACCAAAAAATATGCCAGCGGCCGGCGCCAAGGGTTTTGGCCGCTTCCTCCATCTGACTGCAGCCGGCTTCTAAGAGCGGCTGCACAGTTCGTATCGAAAAAGGGAACGTTACGACCAACAGGGCCAGTAAAATCCCTGGATAGTCAAAGATTATCGCAAGTTTTTGTTCCGTTAGCCAACGACCAAACAAGCCCTGCAGCCCATATAAGCCAAGTAACATCATCCCGATCACCGCCGTTGGGATGGCCATCGGTAAATCCACCAGCGCATTCAGCAATCGTTTTCCCGGCAAATCATACCGAACCAAACCATAGGCGATGACCAACCCTGCTGCGCTATTGATCAACGCTGTCACCAGTCCGAGCGCGATTGTTAGTTTAAACGCAAACACTGCGGCCGGCGATTGAAGGGTAGTAAAAAAACCGGCCAAACCGCCGAGGGAGGCTTGCGAAAGCAATCCCCCCAGCGGAATGACCACCATGAGCAACAGATATCCAATCACCCCGCCGCGCAGCGCGAACCCGCTTATGTCCGCGATCGTTGTCGGGGTATCAGCGTTTTTACTTACCGTCCACATATTCAAGCTCCATTGTTGAGATTATGCACCCTTTTTACCTTCGACAATTTCCGTCCAAACTCCTTTTGGCCCATAGAGTTGTTCAAACACGGTATCCCAACCGCCAAGATACTGAATATCAAAAAGCCATTCCGGTTGGGGAAACTTATCTTTCGTTTCCGCGACCACCTCGGGCACGACTGGACGAAAACCATACTTGGCAAAGGCGCGTTGCGCTTCCTGGGACTGTAAGAAGGTGACAAAAGCCTCAACCGCCGCACGATTTCCATGTTTTTCTACGTTCTTATCCACTAACGCGACAGGGTTTTCGATTAGAACCGTTGCTTTCGGATAAATCACGTCATAGAGTGGTTGTTCCATGTTCCGAAGCAGCAACTCATTTTCATAGGTTACCACCACATCCCCAAGCCCTTTTTCGAAGGTGGTCATCGACTCCCGACCGCTGTTATCCATCACCTTGACATTCTTCTGAATGGACGCCAGCAGTTCCGCACCCTTATCGGGATTTTTCTTTCCCGTCTCTATTTCCGCCGTCTTTACGCCCGCGCCATAAATGGCGTTGATATCCCACATGGCGCCGCCGGAGGTGCGTGGACTGGGATAGAGGACCGTCACTCCCGGCTTGCCAAGATCCTGCCATTCACGAATCCCCAAGGGATTCCCCTTCTTGACGCCTAGCGCCACTACGGAGCGTGTAATCATCCCGGCATAGGGACGATCTTTCCAGTTGTGAGTGATCAATCCGGCCTTTCGGATCGTCTCGATATCACCTTCCAATGACAACGCGGCTACATCCGCTTCCAACCCATTGACGATGGCCCGTGCTTGAGCACCGGAACCAACATAGGATTCTTTGAAGGTTACCGTTTGCCCCGTCTTCTCTTTCCATTGTTTCTGAAAAGCCGGAATGATCTCCTTTTGGTAGGCTTCTTTGGGAACCGTATAGGCAGCAAGCATGATTTGCGTCGTTCCCTCGGCGTTCGGCGCTTCAGAATGACTGCATCCTGATAGCGTCAAAAGTAACATGCCTGCGCTAATTAACCGAAACAGCGTCTTGGCTCGTTTCATCATCGTTCCTCCAATTCATATTAGCCAATAAACCCAACAAAACTCACTACATCGCTCATGGCAAACTCGATGATTGGCACATCCTCCGGGTTTCCATCTCGTCCATGACCTGTAATGATTGTGACGGACTTGATACTTTCAGGTTTTGCAACAATATAATCACGACTTTGTTGGTAGTTGTTAAACTTAAACATAGATTACTCCACTAGGAAATCTTTGTCAACCGACATTTCTAACCCATTAGAACTTATTTTCTTGTGGTTCATATCTGAACGCATCATTCAGCTCATCAACATATACTTAAATGGGCCTGCACAGACAGACCGATCCTTTTGGGTCTCCAATCTCTTATTTGCTATTACTAAAAATCTTCATGATTAGAGCGACACAGGTTTCCGGAGTGTTCCCTTCGGTACGTACGTGAATCTCCGGCGATTCCGGCGGTTCATAGACACTGTCAATGCCGGTAAAGTTCTTGAGCGCCCCCTGCCTTGCCTTGGCATACAAACCTTTCGGATCTCGCTTTTCACACTCTTCCAGCGGTGTATCCACGAATATCTCGATAAATTCGCCTTCTGAAAAGAGCCCTCTCGCCATGCGTCGTTCTGATCGAAAAGGCGAGATAAACGAAACGATCACGATCAAGCCGGCATCAACCATCAATTTGGCCACTTCGGCCACACGGCGGATATTCTCTACGCGATCGGTCTCCGTAAAGCCAAGATCGCGGTTCAACCCGTGACGCACATTGTCCCCGTCAAGGATATACGTGTGCTTGCCTTCCGCATAGAGACGCTTTTCTAACAGGTTAGCAAGGGTCGATTTTCCAGAACCGGACAAACCGGTGAACCACAAACAGCGTGGTCGTTGTTGCTTCAATCCAGCGCGGGCTTGCTTGTCGATCTCCATGGCATGCCAGTGAATGTTGGAAGAGCGCCGCAAGGCGAAGGTAAGCATTCCGGCGGCAACGGTCTCGAAAGTGAGCTTATCGATCAGGATAAAGCCACCCAAGGTTTGATTGACATCATAGGGGTCGAATACGATGGGCTGGCTAGTCGACAGATGCACCATGGCGATCTCATTCAAGGCAAGTTGATTCGCCGCGAGTTGCGCCCCCGTGTTGATTTCTTCACGATACTTGATCCGGGTGACGGTGGCCGTGACTTCCTTATGATGAATTTTCAGCAGGTAGGGCCGTCCCGGGACCATCGGGTGCTCGGACATCCAGATGAGTTTCGCCTGGAATTGATCGGCTACTTCGGGGGGATGCTCCGCTGACGCAATCACATCACCGCGGCTGACATCCACCTCATCGAACAGGGTCAACGTGACTGCGTCACCCTTTTGCCCCCGTTCAAGTCCGCCTTGCCAGATGATGATTTCCTTCACCCGACTCGTGACGCCAGAAGGCAACAACCGCACCTCATCACCAGGGCGGACTTCACCTTCGGCGATACGACCACAAAAACCCCGAAAGTCGAGATGTGGGCGATTGACCCACTGCACGGGCATCCGAAAGGCTTGACGTTCCGAAACCGATTCAAAAGACACCGCATCCAGGTAATGCATCAACGTCGGTCCGCTATACCAGGGCGTGCGTCCGCTGGAACGAACGATGTTATCGCCTTCCAACGCTGACAAAGGAATTGCTTGAATTGTTTTAAATGTAAAAGCTGTGGCAAAATCGCGGTAATCCGCCTCGATGGAACGGAATACGCTCTCGTCGAATCCCACCAAGTCCATCTTGTTGATGGCTAACACGATATGGCGAATGCCCATCATCGCCACAATCCGGCTGTGACGCCGGGTTTGCGTGAGGACCCCTTTTCGAGCGTCAATCAGGATCACGGCCAATTGCGCCGTCGATGCGCCAGTGGCCATGTTGCGAGTATACTGTTCATGACCGGGCGTATCGGCCACGATGTAGTGCCGCTGATCCGTGGAGAAAAAGCGATAGGCAACATCAATGGTAATGCCTTGCTCACGTTCGGCCTGCAAGCCGTCGACCAATAGGGCGAAGTCAAGCTTTTCGCCCTGAGTGCCGTACTGCTTGGACTCCCCCTCTAGCGCCTCGAGTTGATCATCGAAAATGCCTTTGGATTCATAGAGCAACCGGCCAATCAGTGTCGATTTTCCATCATCCACACTCCCGCAGGTGATGAAGCGCAGGGTATCTTGGCGGCCTTGTTCCTTCAGAAAAGCGGTGATCTCTTTTGCTTGTTGGGCCGCCATCAGAAATAGCCCTCCTGCTTCTTCTTCTCCATGGAGCCGGGCTGGTCAGAATCGATCAAGCGCCCTTGCCGTTCCGAAGAGCGCGCATTAAGGGTCTCGGCGATGATCTCTTCTAACGTGGTGGCTGCACTTTCGATGGCGCCGGTCAAAGGATAGCAGCCCAAGGTGCGAAAGCGGACCATCCGCATCTCCGGCGACTCACCGGGTTCTAAGCGCATCCGGTCATCATCCACCAAGATCCATGTTCCCCCCCGCTTGACGACAGGACGTTCCTTGGCAAAGTAGAGGGGCACGATGGGGATGTTTTCCTGATAAATGTATTGCCAGATGTCCAGTTCGGTCCAATTGGACAACGGAAAAACCCGGACGGTTTCCCCCGGGCGAGTATGGGTATTGTACAGATTCCATAGTTCCGGTCGCTGGGCCTTGGGATCCCAACGGTGTCCCGGAGCACGAAAAGAAAAGATCCGTTCCTTCGCGCGGGATTTCTCCTCATCGCGACGAGCGCCCCCGAAAACGACATCGAAGCCATAGGCATCAAGCGCCTGCCGCAATCCTTGGGTCTTCATTACATCGGTGTAATAGCTGGAACCATGGTCAAAAGGGTTTACACCCTCAGTTACCCCTTCCTGATTCATATGAACAAGCAATTCCATTCCCGCCTCGGCAACCATACGGGTCCGGTGAGCGTACATATCACGAAATTTCCAAGTCGTGTCGACATGCAACAGGGGAAAGGGCGGCGGCGCGGGATAAAAGGCCTTGCGGGCCAAGTGGAGCATCACGGAGGAGTCTTTTCCGATGGAGTAGAGCATCACCGGTTTGCGGGCGCCAGCGACGGCCTCACGGATAATCTCGATGCTTTCGGATTCAAGGGAAGATCTTTTTGGCATGGTCATATAATTCTCCTAAAAGGGTTGTCTAGAAACCCCTTTAATTTTAAAGGGAAAGAAAACAAAAATTCAATATTACTACTTGGTATTTGATAGGAGCGAGTCACTGTCCCCCACTCATCGGCAATTTCCTCAGTCCTATGCGAAACCATCAATAATAACTAAGAGTTCTTCCGTTTTTCTTTGTAACAATTTCCTATCGCCACGAGTCTCCACATTAAGACGAATCAAAGGTTCTGTATTCGACATCCGAAGATTAAATCGCCAGTTGGCATACTCCACACTGATCCCATCGGTTCGATCGATTTGTCCGCCTGGTGCATAGGCTTTCTCTACCGATTCCAAGACTACTTGGGGGGAAGAAACGCGACGGTTTATCTCCCCGCTGCAAGGATATCGGTCGATCCTCTCTTGCACAAGTTCGGAGAGTGTTTTGCCTTCTCGACTCATGATATCAAGCACCAGCAACCAGGGGATCATCCCACTGTCACAATAGGCGAAATCACGGAAGTAATGATGGGCGGACATCTCGCCCCCGTAAATAGCATCTTCGAGACGCATTCTCTCTTTGATAAAGGCATGGCCTGTCTTACTTTGCACCGGAACGCCGCCGAGTTGCCTAGTGATTTCGATCGTGTTAAGGGTTAACCGAGGGTCGTGGACAATTTTCGCCCCTGGAAAACGCCCAAGAAAAGCTTGTGCCAAGAAGCCGACCAGATAATACCCCTCAATAAAATCGCCATTCTCATCAAATAAGAAGCAACGGTCAAAATCGCCGTCCCAGGCAATGCCGACATCTGCGCCATGTTTACGCACCGCTTGAGCGGTTGCATCCCGGTTCTCAGGCAATAGGGGATTCGGAATCCCGTTGGGAAATTCGCCATCGGGTTCATGGTGAATTTTTACAAACGAAAAGGGTAAATAGCGTTCTAATGCATCAATCACCGGGCCGGCGCAGCCATTTCCTGCGTTGACAACGACCTTCAAGGGGCGCATGGCAGCGATATCGACATAGGAAAGCAAATGTTGGACATAGTCTGGCATCACTTCACACACCTGCACGTTTCCCCGATGAGCACCGACAGGCTCTGCAAAGGCGCTGGTAACAACCCTCTCTTCTAACTCCCTCAACCCCGAGTCCCCACTAATCGGGCGGGCATTTGCGCGAACCAACTTCATCCCATTATAGCCTTGGGGATTATGGCTGGCGGTGATCATGATGCCGCCGTCCAACTGCCAGTGAAAGGTGGCAAAGTAAATCTGCTCTGTTCCGCACAATCCAATGTCAATGACATCGCACCCGCCGTCCAGCAATCCCTCTGTCAGCGCTTTCACCAACTCTGGGCTAGAATGACGAACGTCCCGTCCGACAGCTACTTTTTTCGCTTGAAACAGTTCCGTATACGCGCGCCCGAGCCGATAAGCAACCGTGCTATTCAGTTCTAAGGGCACTTTGCCGCGAATGTCGTATGCTTTAAATGAATTCCGTGAAACCGCTTCTACCATCTCGTCCATGATCGCACCTCTTAAAAACAGAGATTTTTCATCCGCTCCAAATATGGCACTACTGATACCTCTACTAGTGTGCTCCAAGGCTCGTCACCGGGGTGCCTTCAAATATACCAGGATTTGTTTTACACGGACTTCGGATCCACTTTCCACCTTACGCAAAATGCACCTCAGGCGTTTCAGGCTGCACGTAAATGATGTCTAAACCTGTGTAGTTCTTTATTTCCCCTCGTCGCGACTTGGCGTATAAGCCTTTGGGATCCCGGTTCAAACCCCTAATTCTAGAGTCTAGACCCCTTATTCGCCGTTTTTCGTAGGGTTTCACAAAATTATAGATACTCTACTGTTTTTCGGAACCGCCGTCACCGCCTCTTGCAGAGTCCTATACAGACCCACGTCTATCAAGGGCAAGGGCTTCGCCACGCCTTCGGCGTCCCTTGACAGACGTCGGCCTGTATAGGGTACGTCAATTAGGCGGTCGACGTCGGGCTTTGCGCTTTGGCCTGCGGGCTCCACGGTGCGGTACCCATACTACAGTGTGACAACAAAGGCGGGTACATTCCCATCCGCCAGCTGTCGACAAAACTCCGCAGGAGACATATCGTAGAGGCTGCCGTGGATTCGCCTCTGGTTGTAAAAGTCAATGTATTCTCCGACAACCTGGTAGGCGTCTTGGTAGGAGTCAAAGGCATGCTTGATGTAGCACTCGCGTTCCAGGTTTGCATGAAATGATTCGATATGGGCGTTCTTGTTCGGCGTCTTAGGGGGAATCCGTTCGTGTTCCACCTGGTATTGATCACACGTTTCCTCAAACACACGGCTGATAAACTGCGGTCCATTGTCGGTTCGCACAATTGGCTTCGTTTCTTTTTCAAAGCAGTTTCGTTTCCACAACGCTCGTTTCAGCGTATTGGCCGCGTCAGCACCTTCGCAATTTAATCCAATGTGGTAATCTACAATAGAGCGATCATAGACATCGATGAGCGACATGAGATAGAAGAAGCGATCTTCACCGGCGATGTAGCCGTATTTGATGTCCATCTCCCAGAGTTCGTTGGAGGCGGTAATGGTTCGGTTGCGCGCCAGCCGGCGCGGATGTTTGGCCTTAGCCCGCCGTTGTGGCGATAGGATATCCAACTCCTTACATAGTCGATAGGTTTTTTTGTGATTGATGACCAACTGATGCTGTTTATGGAGGCAGATCCCCAGCTTTCGATATCCGTAGACGCTTTCTTCGCCAGCGATGAGTTCCATCAGGTATTCCTTAATTTGTTCATCGCTGATTCGCTTTCCGTCTTGTGTCCATGAATACCCTGGTTGCGGCCGTCCGCCATTATATGTGCGCTCTTTCGGTTCTCTCTGTAGACGTTGGCGCCGAGCGTAGTAGGTGGCTTCGTGAATGCCGATGACACGCAAAACAAAGGCGGTGCTGGCTTCTTCCCGGACTATCCATTCATCGGCAACTTCTAGTTTTTCCGATAGCCCGGGTTCTTCTTTTTTATCAAGTCCTGCAATATTTGAATTTCTAAAGCCTTCTCACCAAGTAACTTTTTGAGCGCCATGTTTTCCGATTCCAATTGCTTAAATTCTTGTGCGGATGGCACATACGGAGCAATTTGCTTTGCATCCGCGGGTGCTTCTTGGAAGCTCTTATGTTGCGATTCACGAATCCAATAATACAGTCGTTTCGGATCGATCCCATGTCGGCGGGCCACTTGTGTTGCATTTCCCACTTCCATGGCTTCTTGGATCAGCTGCTCTTTCAGTTCTTTTGGGTATCGATTTCGTCTCATTTTCTTGTCCCCTCCATGTGTTCTCATTGTAGCCCACTGGAGGGTCTAAGCTCAAATACAATTAGGGGGCTTTATAGATCCCGTTTTTCGCACTCATCCAACGGAGTATCGAAAAGACCTCGATAAGTTCGCCCTCGACAAACACTTCCGGGCTAACCGGTGTTCTGGGCGAAAGGGGGACATAAAGGATACCATGACAATCAAACCCGCATCAGCCATCAGCTTAGCCACCTCGGCGACACGACCGATATTTTCTACCCGATCCGCCTGTCGATATTTCGTCGACCACACTGCCGCAGGTAATGAAACGCACGGTATCTTTGCAGTGTTGTTCTTCTAAGAAAAGTATGGGTCCTTTTTCCCTGTACGTTATAGAGCCGGGATGCTCCCGAATCGATAAGACGCCCTTAGCGCTTAGACGATCGCGAATTAAACGTTTCCGCGATGATTTCCACTAACGATGCCCCGTGCTTTCAATTGTACCGGTCAATGGATAACAGCCTAGGGTGTGGAAACGGACCACCCGCATTTGCGGCGTTTCGCTCCGTTCATTTGGAGAGGGGGAAAAAACCAGATCGTCTCACCCGTATGGATGTGGGTGTTGTACAAATCCAGAGTTCCGGTCGCTGTTCCTTAGAATTCTACCGGTGTCCAGCCGAACGAAAAGAAAAAACCCGCTATATGGCGCGGGATTTTTCTTCGTCGCGACGAGCGCCGCCAAAAACGACATCGAAACCTAATCGTTCTAATGCCTGGCGCAAACCCTGGTTTTCATCACATCCGTGTAATAGCTGGAACCGTGATGAAAAGGATTAATCCCCGCAACTAGGCCTTCTTGATTGACATGGACGATCACGCCCATCCCCGATTCGTCAGTAATGCGTTCGCGTTGAGCGTACATATCGCAAAATTTCCAAGTGGTGTCTACATGCAAAAGGGGAAAGGGCGGCGGCGCTGGGTAAAAAGCCTTGCGGGCCAAGTGGAGCATAACGGAAAAAACTTTGCCGATGGAGTAGAGCATGACAGGTTTAAGTGCTTCTTCTACGGCTTCGCGAATTATTTCGATGCTTTCAGATCCCGTTCTGCCAATCCAATAGAAGGCATAGCTTCCCGCCTGTCATTTGTTCGCGAGCCCTCATACTGCAATTGATAACTTATCCGGTGTTTGACTGCTAATTTACCGGTAGTAAAACTCCCTAACTGCAGCGATAACGCGATCCTGATCCTCTAATTTCATCTGAGGCCAAAGAGGTAAACTCAACACTTCCCGATGAATCGCTTCGGAAATGGGAAAGGCC
This sequence comes from Heliomicrobium gestii, assembly GCF_009877435.1. Lineage (NCBI taxonomy): Bacteria > Bacillati > Bacillota > Clostridia > Eubacteriales > Heliobacteriaceae > Heliomicrobium > Heliomicrobium gestii. The sequence continues at coordinate 120,989 of NZ_WXEX01000006.1, forward strand.
CCTTGTCCGTACCCAAGAGTGCGATAGGCAGGCTGTAGATGCGGCGGCACCGGGTAATGAATCATGGTGCCAATTCCCTTTTCTCTCAAGAACGCTGCCATTGCATCCCGTTCCTTGGTTCGAATGACAAAAAGATGCCAGACTGGATCGCATTGTTCTAATGTCTCAGGTAGAATACACGGACACATGGACAATGCGTCCATGTATCGTTGAATCAATTTCTTTCGCCGTCCATTCCACTCATCAAGTAAGGGAAGCTTAACTCTTAGCAAAGCCGCTTGCAGTTCATCGAGTCGGGAGTTGTATCCCTGAACGTCATTATGATATTTTACTGCTGACCCGTAATTGCTGAGCATCCTGATTTGTTGTGCCAGCGTTTCATCATTGGTCACTACAGCGCCCGCATCACCAAAAGCCCCAAGATTTTTCCCCGGGTAAAAGCTAAAGGCAGCAGCATCCCCAAGGCTTCCCGTTTTTCTACCCTTGTACAATGCGCCATGGGCTTGGGCGCCGTCCTCTAACACCTTAAGTGCGTACCGCTGAGCCATAGAATTAATGGCGTCCATATCAGAAGCTTGCCCGTATAGATGGACAGCAATAATCGCTTTTGTCCTTTCAGTGATCGCGCTTTCTATCCGGCAGGGATCCATGTTATAGGTGCCTTCGGTTGGCTCAACCGGCACCGGAATGGCACCCGTCTGCGATACAGCCAACCAAGTGGCGATATACGTGTTGGAGGGGACAATTACCTCATGCCCCGGACCGATTCCCCAAGCCTTTAATACGAGAAATAGCGCTTCCAATCCGTTAGCTACGCCAATGCACCTTTTCGCGCCACAGTAGTCAGCAAATTCTTTCTCAAAGGCCTCGACCTCACCACCAAGGATATACCAACCAGAACTCATGACACACTGGTAGGCATGATCAAGAGCTGATTGCAACTCCTTATAAGCGTCTTGAAGATTTAGAAATGGTATGGAGTTCATCAAGAACGTACCGCCTTCAAAAATTCATTATAGTCGCGAAAATAATCCTTTTCGTCATAATAATCTGAAGCCAGGACAAGACACACAGATTGCGGCTGGAAAGAGTGTTCTGTAGCCCAGATCATAGGCGGAATGTATAATCCCTGCCAGGGATGCCCCAAAGTAACGATTTTTTGATTGTGTCCATCATCCACAGTTACCTGGAACCCACCGGATAAGCAAATCAGAAATTGATGCAATTCCTTGTGGGCATGAGTGCCCCGATTATTCCCTGGTGAAATATCATACAGATAAAAGATCCGTTTTACCGAAAAAGGGATTTGCCTTTCATTCTCAATAGCAGTTAAACTGCCTCGCTGATCGGTAAATTTCGGCAATTCAATGAGTCTGCAATCATGGATCGTCATTGCCCGCCTCCTACCTTTGATAATGTATCTACTTAGACCGAACGTAATCGGAATAGATACAAATACAACCAATAAAGGAGTGATTAACTCATGTAGCCCTAATATCTTTATAAAAAAGTTCACCAATGCCAAATTTATAAAGTACTGCACGATATAAACGACAGGATATTGAAGAGCTTTTTTTAGTTCTATCCTTCTTTTGAATACATACTTTGAATTTAAAAAGTAAGATATAAAAATACCCACTCCATAGGAGATAGAATACGCAAGATTGTAGTTAAAAAACAGGAGCAGGGATGCATACATTAGGTAACCCAATAGAGTATTTATGCTACCCGCAATTATAAACAAAATGTATTCTTTCTTAATATATTTCATCAATGACTGACTCAGGTCTGTTATTAACTTCATCAAAAACACGCCACAAATATTCTCCTATAATCCCCAGCATAAACATAATTATCCCAAGTAAAAACGCCATCAATGACGCTAGGGTAGCAAAACCAGGGACATCCTTTTCTCCAAACAATGCGCTAACTACAATTAAAGTTCCATAGATACAGCTAAGAAATGATACAGTAATACCGCCAATCGACATAAATCGTATCGGAACAATCGAAAAACCTAAAATTGAGTCAATAAAAAATTTTAACTTTTTCAAGAACGTCCAGCGCGATTTACCATACTTGCGTTCACGACGGGTATATTCGAGTACACAGGGCTTGAATCCTAGGGAATAAGAATACAGACTTGGGTTAATGTTTTTCGCACATTTCTGCATATAAGGTAAGAAGGCTTTATCCATCAAAGCAACGTCAAATCCACCTTTGGGAAAGTCTTTATATACAATTTTACGTAATACTCGGTAATAGAAGCGGGCAAAAAGCGTAGTCAGAAACGGATCTTGACGTGCTTCACGTACTGCAATCACATACTTGTGACCTTCAAGCCATTTACGTACCATCTTTAATATAAGTTCAGGCGGATCCTGTAAATCAGCAGCGAGAACAATGAAACAGTCTCCTGTTACAAACCGGTATCCCGTTTTGGAAGCATGTACAGCACCGAAGTTGCGTGATAGTTTAATTATTTTAGTTTTTTCCCTTTTTAACTTAATCGTCATTAGTTCTTGCAAAGATCGATCAGTTGAACCATCATCAACAAAAATCAGTTCCAGTTCCAGTTCCAGCTTATTAAGTTCTTTTTCAATTTCAACTAATTCGTCATATAGGTACGGTAAGGAACCTTCATTGTAATATACCGGTATAATAATCGATAGTTTTTTCATACAATAGCCTTCCTAATTAGTTCTGATGATTTATCATCGATCCTAATTTCGTATTGATCATGCACCACGGCTCGTGCTCCAAATCCTTCCTTTTGTTCAATTAGCCCCTGATTTAATAGGAGCCCGTTTTTTTCATTCGAAATACCAAAATCGAAAAAGGGTTTTTGCCTGTAGTACTCGTTGATAAGAAAATCAAAGATTAAGTCCAAAGCGCCCATATTCTTACCCTCTCCAGTTGATGCAATGTACTGTACATGCCCAACAAGATCGCTTTCGTACATAACCACCCCAGCTAGCATCTCTGTCTCCTTATAACAAGCAAATAATTTGATGTTTTCAGGAAAACGAGATGCCAACATCGTGATCTCAAAAAGACTATGAACAGGTTTCGTTTGATATTTAGACATAAGTAATTGCTCCAATATATTCCAGTAACGAGTAAAATCATATGTTTCTTCAACAAACAAACCATTTTTTTTAGCTACCTTAATTTTCCGTCGGCGCCTCTCTTGAAATTGAATTTTATTGCGATCATTTATAATCGTTAAGACATCACGTCTAAGAAGTTTAGCGTTACATAAAAAAAGGGCATATCTATCCTCTTCAGAAGGAAGTTTATGATATATATATGGAATGGTCTTGTAAACTAATTTCTCAATTTTGTGTGCACATAAATAGTCCAAAACACTTGCAAATACCTCTAACATTACAGTAGTTGTCATTGATACATCAGTAACAAAACCACCATAAGTCAATCCGCCGTGAGAACAGATAGTGTTTTGGAACAAGTTCGCTGGTAAAAGTGCACGAATTTTTCCTTTGTCATCAGACACAATTAACGAGAAGTCTTCAAAACGATCGCAATGATAATCCATATATTCTCGGCAAATTAGAAATGTTCCGTTTTTGCTGTTATTACAAACAAAATCGTTCCAAAGACGATAAGACTGTGGGGTATACCTGCTTATAGTTATCTGCATTCCACAAGACCCCAATCTAGTAACCATTTATTTAGTGAATGAAATCTAATGTTTTAATCTTGTTCGAGAATCGCATAACCAAAACCAGTGGCTCCATGCTGATTCCCATTATAAAACATATACCGATTTCCTTTTATGTCAACGACACAAGGATAACAAACCATTTCAGAATCCCAACCTGATTCTGACCGATTAATGCCGACTTTATCATCTTTCCGTTCCCAAGTATAGCCGTTACTAGATTCGGCATACCCGATCCTATAGGGCTGCGTTTTGGAACGTATAGAATACCACATCCTATATTTATCTCCATCCTTTATTACCCACGGACGCCCAAAACCGAATTCATCATCGTTTTGAAAATTAATACAAATCCCCTGGTTAGCTTCCCAATTTACTCCATCCTTCGATTCGGCATGCCTTATTACATAATTTGGATAAACCTTTTCCCTAATACTGATCCAACGTAATGCCGATACATACCAAACCCTCATTCGCCCCTGTTCATTTATAACTGTTGTAGCAGAACGAATATAGGGTTCATCATTCGTCCTATCCAAAATAGGAACGCGAGAATGTTTTTTAAACTGTTGCCCGTCTTTACTAATTGCCAATCCTGCAAAGAGCATGTAGGGGATTCGTTCGCTCCGTTGCCAACCAATATAATATAATAATTTTTTATCATTAACCGTAATAATACATGAGGGGTTTACACCACAATCATCAAATCCACCCGCTTCTCCAATATCAAGAACCGGTTCCGGTGCTATCTTCAATATCCGATTGGGATTATCAATATCCAGGTCAATATATCCTATTCTGCCATACCTTTTTTTATCAAGCGACGCGAAGTATACTCGAATATAGGAATTATCAACTACATCTACAGTAGGCAAATGCGTGTATAAACACTGGTTCCACCAGTAATCTCCGGAAGGCGCATATATTAACCCTTTCTTTTTCCACTTCAAGATGATTACTCCTTTACGCCATACATGCGTAGTGCCACTTGAGGGGTTATTTCTCCATACTTTCCTCGCACAATAGAATTACTTTCTATACTTTTCGCAACGAGTGCGTTTGCTCCAATCAAACAATCATCTCCAATGGACATATTATTGGCTATGGTCGCATTAACTCCGAGAAAACAGTTTTTACCAACATTAACAAAACCAGAAACCACTACGTGTGAGGAGAAAAAACAGTTTTCTCTAATCACAGAGTGATGACCGATATGGTTACCGCTCCAGAGCACTACGTTATCACCTATGGTAACGAAAGGTTGGATAACATTGTTTTCAAAGATAAAACAGTGTTCTCCAATCTTACAGTTCCGCCATACAAACGCATGGGGACTGATGTAGGAGGCCATCGCAAACCCTTTTTCCTTCGCGGCTTTGTACAGGCGAGTCCTTAATCGATTTAGCTGGGTATAGACGATGGCTACAAAGACAAAATAGTTCTCCGGTGGGTAATCACGTTCCAACTCTTCAAAGGGTACGATAGGAAGACCGAGCATGGACTCCTTGATAATGTATTCCTTTTCAACTGAAAAAGCGACTACCTCATACTCTGAATCATAGGTAAAATACTCATAGGCTACTTCCGCAAATGCGCTGTCACCAACGATTACCAGTTTCCGTGTTTTCTCTATCATCCCAACCAATCCTTTACGGTTTCTTTATTAGGAAATCTTCCCTGCGATTGGCCATGGGCAAATTGTCAGCCTGCGGCATCAGGTAAGCATCACAGCCGAACATCCGGCATCGTTGCATTAGAGAAAACAGCACTGAATCGTCCACTTCTCCAAAATCGATGGTGTTGTAGCGAACTTCAGGAGTGTCGTTTCGTCCGGTAAAATTTCGATGAAAAGCAACACCCGTTGGTGAACTAAAAAAACGTTTTCGCTTTGATATATTGGGGATATCTCCAATCAACATTTCGCCGTTATTGCACAGTAAAGAAATAGCGCTATCCAAAAAATCAAATGGGTTCATCTCGGCGAAGACGTAATGAAAGACACTGTAGGTTAAGATGACATCTACTTTTTCCACATACTCGCTTATGAACTGACGGCATCCGGCAGGAAAACAAGCTGGAATTTTTTTAATAAACGGTTCATCCGGAAGCAACTGGAGCATTTCTTCTGAATCAATAAGGATCAACTTATGTCCGCGATTTCGGCACTGCTCGATTAACATATACGGAAGTTCGCTGCAACCAGGCCCGATATCCAATACCGTTTTTTCATTTTTGGCTAAGTTGGGTAATTTGCCAAGAATATCAATAAAAATATCCTCTTCCTTTCCCTCCCGATATGAGTTGGGAAAACCGATGCGCTCATAGCGGGTTAAGGATGGATCACAGGCTAATTCCCGAAAGCCCTCGAAAGTAAGGTTTCGAAACCGTGTAAGATCTTCGCTTCCCATAGTATTCCCCCATCTATCCGTTTACACGTTTATCTGTAGCGAAGGATACCACATCCCCGATCCGATTACTTCCTTTAAAAACTGCAGTCCCAGGTTCCCAACCGAAGGCCTCTTCTAAGCTAATGTTAAAATTAATAGCCGTCATTGAATCCCAGTTCGGAAGTTCTTCTAGCGTCAATTCATCGCTAAGTTGTTCTTTTCGAAAATCCGTCTCAATCAGTTGAACAGCCTGAAAGACTTTGTTACGGATTTCTGCTATATGCGGATGGCCAATGCTCCCCATGATAAACCTCCTCCAAATGCGACCATGACGACAATATCTCCTTTTGAGAAGCGGCCTTCCCGGCGCGCTTCATCCAGGGCGATTAAAGTGGACGCCCCGGCGGTATTGCCATACTTGTCCAAGTTCACATAAAAACGTTCAAAAGGGATGTTCGTTCGATGCGCTAACTCTTTTAGAATATTAACATTGGCTTGATGAGCAATTACACAACTCACGTTGTCTTTTGGTATATTTGCCTGCTCCAAGCATTCGAGTATCGCCTGGGAACCCTGTGTCACGGCGAACTGGTAAACCGCTTTGCCGTTCATATAAAAGTAATAGTCCTTTGCTTCTGTAACTTGCCAAGCCGGCTTCATGCTACCGCCTGCCGGGATCTGGATCACATCGACGCTTTTTCCATCGGTTTTTAGATTCCCTGCGAGGATACCTCTATCATTTACTTCAAAGCGTCGTTTTAATAGTACAGCGCCAGCGCCATCCCCAAAATAGGGGAAGGTGGAGAAGTCTTTGGGATTTAAGAAGCGCGTATAGATTTCAGCGCCAATCACTAATACACGCTGACAGATTCCGCTGCGAATCAACGAATCGCCTACAGTCATGGCAAATATTCCACCACTGCACACGGAGTTGACATCGAAGGCAAATGCCTTATCCGCCCCCAACAATGCTTGAACCCGGGCGGCTGTGGCGGGTTGGAGTCGGTCCGGCGAGGAAGTGGCCACTATTAGCGCATCCAGCGCCCCTGGGCTCTCACCGGCATCAGCCAGCGCCGCCAGGGCTGCGCGAAAAGCCAAATCTGACGTGGCATCCCTCGGATCGGCTACTCTGCGCGATGATACACCCGTTTTTTCCCGGATCATCTGCAGCGCATGAGAAGGAAACTGCGTTAATTCTTCATTTTTGACTTCTCGTTCTGGAAGATAACTGCCTGTGCCTGCAATCCAAGTTGCGGCCATGGTATCAATCCCCTTGTCTACCAAACTTCGGCAAGTTCATTAGATAACGGCCGTAACTGTTCTTTTTCATAGTCTCCGCAAGGCGTTCCAGTTGTTCCGCGTCAATTAGACCTAAATTAAAGGCCACTTCCTCGGGACAACATACTTTTAACCCCTGCCGCTGTTCAATTGTAGCCACATAGTTAGCCGCTTGCAGAAGCGTCTCATAAGTTCCCGTATCAAGCCATGCAATACCTCGTCGCAACTTTTCTACGCGCAATTGATCACGCTGTAAGTATACTTTATTAAGATCTGTAATTTCAAGTTCCCCCCTGCTTGAAGGGGTTAATTCCCTGGCAATATCAGCCACATTGTGATCGTAATAGTAAAGACCAGTTACCGCATAGTTCGATTTGGGTTCCAACGGTTTTTCTTCTATGGAGCATACTTTGCCATCTACGTCAAATTCAACGACACCGTAGTCTTCCGGATTTTTCACCCAATAACCAAATACGGTTGCGCCCTCCGACTGGTTCGAGGCCCGAAGAAGGTAATCATTCAACCGGTGTCCGTAGAAAATATTATCCCCAAGGATCAACGCGCAACCATCGTTACCAATGAAATGACGTCCAATGATGAATGCTTGTGGCAAACCGTCTGGTCTCTCCTGCACCTCATAACTGATATTAATCCCCCACTGACTGCCATCGCCTAACTGCGTCTGGAAAGCTTCACTATCACGGGGTGTTGTAATGACCAGAATATCGGTGATTCCGGACAGCATGAGCGTCGTTAAGGGATAATAAATCATTGGCTTATCGTATACGGGCATTAATTGTTTACTGATGACATGGGTCAACGGATATAAGCGAGTACCCGATCCGCCTGCAAGAATTATTCCTTTTCGAATCAAGCCACATAACCTCCTTTAAATAGTTGGTCTAACAATACGAATAACTAGGTTCACTTTTGTTACTTTCTAGATATGGCCTTGTCAATCCACTCGCTGTTCTCCATATACCAACGAACCGTTTTCCTTAATCCAGAATTAAAAGTTTCTTTCGGCGCCCATCCAAGTTCAGTCGATATCTTTAACGTATCGACGGCATACCGAAGATCATGACCGGGACGGTCATCCACAAAGGTGATCAACCTGCGCAACTCTTCCGTATCACATCCGCTTTCCTCAGCAACAATCTGGCAGATCGACTCGACTACATCGATGTTCTTCATTTCACAGTTTCCACCGACGTTGTAGGTTTCGCCAAGTCTTCCCTCAGTCATAACCAACCAGATAGCCTCACAGTGATCATCCACGTACAACCAGTCTCGCACGTTTTTTCCGTTACCATATACAGGAAGTGGTTTTGATGCTAGGGCATTTAGGATTATCAAAGGAATTAGTTTTTCGGGAAACTGCCGAGGTCCGTAGTTGTTTGAACAGTTCGTGAGCTTCACAGGAAGATGGTACGTCTTATGGTAAGCTTTAACTAATAGATCACTAGAGGCTTTTGACGCCGAGTAGGGGCTACTCGGATCGAGCCGGGACATTTCTGTAAACAAGCCAGTTTCAGAGAGAGAGCCATATACTTCATCGGTACTGATGTGATGAAAGATCTTCCCCTCTGCTACAGTCTGCCAAAGCTGACGACACGCCTCTAATAGGTTATAGGTCCCTAAGATGTTCGTTTTAATAAAAGCCCCCGGTGTCAGGATGCTACGATCAACATGGCTTTCCGCCGCAAAATGAACAACTGTGTCCGGTTTATACTGTTCGAAGACCCGATGAACCGTCAGCGCATCAGCTATGTCACATTGGACAAAGTCGTAATTGTCTAAACTCTCGATTTCTTTTAGGTTGTGCAGGTTTGCTGCATACGTAAGTTTATCAACATTGATAAAGCGAATGTCGGGATACCTTTTCACCATCATATTAAGAAAGGTCGATCCAATAAAGCCAGCTCCACCAGTGACCAAGATCGTTTTCATAAATGTTACTTTCCTCTCTGGCGACCAATTAAAGGCCACTTTTTACTTCATTCAAGGAAAATTTGTCGATTTTAAACCTTAGGTCTCTAGGATCTGACGGTGCCTGTATTCGTGGGGCGTCGGTTGTAAATAGTATAGTATGTCTTCCTGGAGGAACTGAGATTTGTTTTGTATACCTCGTAGGAGACGAGCTAATACCCAATTGTTCGTTCCATAGGTCGCTTTGAATCGATAGATCTGAAGTTTCAGGGAACCCTGTGCTCACGCTCATGTCAACTTGCATGGTTTTTGTTTGTTTCGACGCATTGATTAGCTGAAGAGTCCCCTTTGACGAACACCAATGCCAATTAGCTTGTACTGTTCCTTCTATGGCCGAAAATCCAGGGTTCCATTGAACAAATACAGGCTCTAAGAGTTTCTCTTTTTCCGTCTGCCATTCTTTCTCTGGAATAATTCGTTTTAAGGACTCTTGATAATCTCGCAGGTCATAATATGCCAGTCGTTTGTCGTCACTTTCAATAGGGCGTTTATTTAGTAAGAGAGCAATCTCCCGTTCAAGTTGCGCACCGTTATCTTTATAGCCGTAACGGTCAATATAAATCCCTGAGAAGCCAGCCACCGTAATAGATTTAACCATTTCAGGAAGCGGTTTATCGGTTACTTCCTTATACCAAATGTCCTCCGGACGCCCCCGAACAGCGCCGTAGGTCCAACGAAGCTTATTAGAGTGGAGGTATCCCCGATAAAGTTGGTAATCCCCCATCTTCTCATTGAGCGGTCCATGTTCCGGCCAAGACATATATGGAAGCTGTAAAACCATCGCACCATCGCTAGTAACTTCTTCAATTTTACTAACAAATGCAGCGTCTCGCAAAAAAACCGCCTTTAATTCATTATAATTTGGAGTGATCGCTTTCGGAATCTGATCAATAGAACCGAACAAAAGTAAAAATGACATGAACGTAGAAAAGGCTACCCGTCGTTCATTACTATAAACATACTTTGTAAAAAAGTTGTTTAGAATTATCGCAACTGCAAAAAGTGAAAAGTATGCAATGAATATGCTAATACGATTGTTTGCTCGAATCTGAGGGGTAACTAAAATAGAGAATATCGAACTAAATCCACCAATAGTTGCAAAAAGTATAGCAAAAATATTTAACCTAGATAAATTATTCAAAACACTTCCGTGTAATAGCTTATTTTCTTCCTTCTCATTAAACAAAAGAAGAACAGTAAGAATAAGAAAACCTATGCAACCGATAACCCCCAGGTAAGAAAAGGAGTTTTCATTAATAAGAGGAAACGCAGAATATACATTACGAATTTTTGCGATCAAACCAATACCATAATCAGCTGGAGGTATAAATAATTGAGTGATTTTTAGTGCATATACTTCGGTCTCCCAGGGTAATCTTTGAGATACTGCATAATTCTTTCCGTTATAAAACTGATAAATAAGACTAGGAAGAGCATTAATCAATCCAGTTGCAATCATTGTAAGAATAAGTAAAAAAGAAGACACTAAATTATTAATTTTCCTCTTGATAATGAAAATCGCAATTCCAACAACAATCAAAAAGAAGCATGCAAAGAATGCATAGTATATACCTGTTGAAGCAATTAGAACGCAAATGAGAATACTTTGTAAGTTCTTGGATTTCGCTGTTACTAACTTAGATATTGAAAGTTGGTGGTTAAAAAGAAAATCTTCATCTCTGTAAATCCAGAGAATAACCATTACGATTAACGGAACCAAAAAATACACCGATAAGAAAAAGTGAAATGTTCCTCGCAGAATATGATAGGGAGCAATAGAATAAAGTACACTCACCGGTATTGCCACATAATTAGATATCCCAAAATGCCTAAACACATATAATGTCGTTACTGTAGTTAACAAAAAAGTAAGTAAATAAAATACATTGAGAGTTACTGCGTAATCGTTGGTAAACATCGTTATCGCTTTTAGCATTAAAAAACTTAGGCCTTCAAACATGGCGTAATCTTCAGGAGAACGTCCAAAAGGCGCCCCAAGGAATGGGGTATAGGTATACCATCCGCTTTCAATAAAAGCTTTAATTGTAGCAGCAACACCTAATGAATCACCATGATAGGAAAAAGGAATGGAAAGGTCCGCCCTCCACAGTTCAAATCGCCAGTATACAACAATAGAACATGCCAACAACGCAATCAAATAAGGTGTAAATCTGTTTAGTATATTATTTACTTCCCTTTGTTTAATCATGAAATATTAGCCAACCTCCAAATGTTGCGAAATCACATATGGAACATTTTCACATATTCTCTTCCCATTGACTTATTTATAAGAATCTCTCATTTCGAACATGATCATAAGAATATCTTTTTTAGGTACATCATTTTAATATAAATCCGTTCGAAAACAGTCACCGGTTTTCGTTGATGGTACTGTTCCCATTCATGAATCACCTCAGCCATTCTCCACTGGTATGGAACTCTTCCATAATACTTTCGCAATATGGCTTGGGCTTCTTGTAAATGCTGACCTACTTTCCGTCTTGTTTTTGTTAACGGGTGATCCCTTGAACCAGCCAACCGCTTGGGGATATATATTAGCTCACCAATATCTTTCAGCTTCCACCATAAATCGTAATCCATGCACATCTCTAGCTCGGCATTTAACCCGCCCACCTTTTGCCATGCACTCATACGTATCAATGTTGCTGGTTGACAGATGAAGCAACCTTTAGCCAGTCTATCCACGTCAAAAGGTTCGGTTGGATAGTCCCTAATAATCGAACCATCTTCTGCGAGTATCCATGCGAGTCCGTAGACCGAGGCTGCCTTCGGATTCTCAAAGAGCGCTTGAGCCATTATAGCCAATGCACCCTCAACTAGCACATCATCAGCGTTAAGCCAACCAAAAAAATCACAGTCTACGAGCCATTGGGCGCCTTCATTAATCGCTGCCGCCTGTCCATTATCAGAATGCGAGCGCCAACCGGCAAGTAGTCCCTTTTTATCATACTCTCTAATAATTTCTAAACTGTCATCGGTTGAGCCTGCATCCAAAACACAAATACGCAGATCAATACCCTGTTGAACATTAAGACTGTTCAAGCAGTCGCGCAGGTAGCGACCCTGGTTTAGGTTCGGAACCGCGATACCCACTTTAGGCAAATTGGGTTTACATCGATTTTCTGTCATGATTATACCACGGCTCCATCGTTACCACTTTTTCATAAACCTCTAGAGTACTCTTGGCTGCTTCATCCCACGTAAATTTCTTTATTTGTTCGGCTCCTCGTTGAATTAATACATCTCTCATGGAACTGTCGCTTTCTAATAGCCACATGGCATCGATAAGGCTCTTGATTGAATAAGGATCAATGAGCAGTCCTGCCTCACCTACCACTTCTGGCATACTTGTCGTTTGGCTAGTAATCACCGGGGCACCGCAATTCATTGCTTCGAGAATAGGAAGACCAAATCCTTCATAAAAGCTTGGGTAAATAAAGGCATAACATCGACTGTATAAAGCCGACAGCTCTTCATCTGTGACATATCCCAGGAAGTGCACTTTTTCCTCTAAGCCGCAAGATTTTACAAAGTCACCGATGTCCGACTCTTTCCATCCTTTCCCACCAGCGATAAATAGCGGCATTGTCCCTTTACCACTCTTTACTAACTCATTATATGCTTGAATTAGAAGTCGATAATTTTTTCGAGGCTCTACCGTGCCAACACCTAACCAAAATTGGTCCAGTTTCACTTTATCTCTGTTACCCTCGCGCGCAACCGATGTATATAAACGTTCTATGATATTGTTCGCTTTCTCAACAGTGATTTTCCGAATCGAGGGACGGCTACCCAAAGGTATAACCTTTATACGATCTTCAGGATAGTGCGGAAAATGCCGAATAAAAGCCTTGCGCGTAGCTTCGGAAATCATAATAAGATAATCGGCATAGATGGAAGCATCAAAAATACCCTGGAAACACACCAATCGGTTCTCTTCTGTCGTCAGATCAGGAACTTCTACATAAACCAAATCATAGACGGTCATAACAATACGCGCATTCACATCTTTTGGACAGGAGTAATTATTCGAATGGATAATATCGGGATTTCCTAGGCGGTCCATCCGATTACCACGCTTACTCCACCAATGGTTAACCTCATTAAACGAAAGGTCACGCAAGAGCATCTTTACATTGCCATTCTCCTCCGGGAAAGTCGCTTTCAGAAAGTCAGGATGGCGGTATCCAAAAAAGGTCGGATAAAGCAAATATTCATTTTTCCGATCCACCCTAGCGAGCGCATGAATAAGCTGATCGGCAAAAAAGCCGCAACCTGCTTTGTTCTCCGCTGTCTGACTAACGTCATAACCAATCTTCATGACGTCATTTCCTTTCTACGTTGAGTAAAAGCGTGTTTAACCCAACCTAACATAGCCCGAAGATCATTGAAGGGAACCCTGCCTTGTAATTGCATATGCGCACGGATAGCAGTCTTGCAGACTTCTAATACGAACTGAAAGTTTTCTTCACCATTAGTTCTGGTCAGTCCCTTTTCTTCCGCTACTACATGTCCAAGATTAAATATCCATCGTGAGGGAACCTTTCTTGTTTCATGATAAACCATCGAAATGATCTCTCGATGTACCTTAACCCGACTTCCCAATGTTTTCGTATCCGCATACAGCCGAGAACCGGCAAGATTTGCTTTAAGATAATGCATGGGATATCGGCGACCAATACGAATCCAGTACTCATAGTCCATACAATACTGTAGGTGAGGATTAAGCAACCCTATCTCATCAACAATTTGTCGGCGAAAAAATACGGCTGGTTGACAGATAAAACAAACATCAAGGAGATTTTGGTAATCCCATTCTTCCGTATAGTAGGGTTCAATAATCTTATCATGGATATCGATATGATCTGCTTGACCATAAAGGACCATGGCCTCTGGGTGGGAGGCAAAAAAGTCCATTACCTTCTGAAACGCTCCGGGATAATAGATATCGTCAGAATTGATCCAACCAATGATCTCCCCGCTGGTTTGTCGAATCGCTTTATTAACAGCGTCAGCCTGTCCATCATCCCGCTCAGAGACCCACCGCAGGCATCCATCGTATTTTTTCAGGATGCTGATCGTTTCGTCCTTGCTGCCCCCATCCATAACAAGGTACTCCAACCCTTCAATCCCCTGATCGATAACGCTTCGGATGGTTCGTTCGATAAACTGACCCTGATTATAAGAAGGAGTCACAATTGATAATTTCATCATGTGTTTTCATAGCCTCCTCGTGCTGAAAGCCTTAGAGCAAGGTCTCCATTATCCCTTTGTCATCCCAAACTTCCAATCGAACAATTTGGATCCCCAACTGCCGAGTATCTGGACTGCCGTTATCGGCAGGACAAAATGTCGGGAAAATGGCTAAGTGTACACTGTCATCACCAAGAGGCACTTGAAATGTTATTTCCTCTCGTTGTCCTGCGATAAGCTGACGTTTACTTGTCACCTGTCGGCTTTTAATGTGAATTGCGATGGTTTGTGCAGGATTCCCACCGCTATGTAGCAGTTCTGCCATTACTGTCCGCATCTTTGGTTTACCGATGAAGTGAATTCGAACATCTTCTGCTGTCCATTTATCCACGTAAACGCCATCAACCGTGCAGATGTCTTTTTGCTCTTGCTGAACTACCTGCAGTAAAACCTGCAGGTACCCGTTTATCATTGCTTCGCGCGGGTACTTTTTCGCTTGCCTATGCCCTTTTCTTACCAAATCTTCTCGTAGTGTCTCGTCTGTCGATATACGGTCGATCGCTTCCTCTATTGATGCGGGGATTCTCGGATCGAAATAATATGCGGCGTCACCGCCAACCTCGGGAAGGCTTGTCCGGTTGCTGCAAAGCACAGGTTTGCCTACAGCCATCGCTTCAATGACGGGAATGCCAAATCCTTCGAAAAGGCTCGGGTAGACCAAAAAATCGCAGTGATGAAGCACTGTTGTTAGTTCCGATTCTGTCAGATATCCGAGAAAATGGATCCGTTCCTGCAAGCCCATCTGCCGGATTGCGTCATCGATTTCCGGATTGTCCTCTCGCAAGCATCCTGTAAAGACAAGATGCAGGTCAGAATCGGGATGCCTCTGAATGAACGACGAGAACGCCGTCAGCAGCATCAAGTGATTTTTGTGTTTCCAAAAGTTGGCCGGATAGTAACCGTAACGCAGACCTTCGAGACCCTTTTCCTGCAATATTCTCTGCTGTTCTCCCGTCTCTGGCGGGATTAGGCGGTCCTGAATACAGATAGGCGCAACATAAACGTTGTCTTTCGCCAAATTAAATTTCTCAATGATTGTTTGCTTAGTATATTCTGAAATACAGATAATCGCATCTGCCTTTTTACAGACCACCTTGTAAAATGCCCGGCGGTGGGTCAATTCCTCCGGGCTAAAAAATGACGGATAATACTCATGCTGGATATCATAGACAAGGCTAACAGTAGGAATCCCTGGTTCGTAATAGGTTACCGCTGTCATGGGACAGAAAAGCAGTTCGACTCCTCGACTACGCAAAGGACCTTTAATTCCGCCGGATATATCTATGTCTAGACCGGCAAACAACTGCCGCAATCGCCGTTTTACTTTATCAAACAATGTCATCTGCTGCGGACACTCTATACAGTGATGTTCTACTTTATACCCTTTAAACGAATCTATAAAAAACTGATGATTCCAGGAAGCTGTTAAAAGCATTATCTCCAATTCTCGATGTATCGCCAATCCTCTAATCAATTCCATAACGAGATGCATAGCTCCCCCGATTCTTCCATCTGGTCGAATGGGGACAACATCTATTGCTATTTTCATGTTTCTTTCTCCTTTCTCGAACACATAGCGGCGTCTCTGTTGCCCCGTTGCCTCAAAGGAATTCTATATCTACCTCGTTATGTCAGAGAGCTTTCGCTCCAATTCATGGATAACTTTAAGTCGTGCCGCTCGGTCTGCCTCACATTCAACTAATCTTCGTTCCAACTCGTGAATGACCTGTAGCCTCGCCGCCCTATCTTCCTCACTTTCCCGTAATAATCGGCTAATCTCGTCAATCGCCTTTAGCCGATTGGCCCGGTCCTTCTCACTAGCGATCAACTGTTCATTTAAATGATTAATTATCTCTAGTCTTGCGTTTCGGTCTGCTTCACACTCTCTCAAGCGCTGTTCTAGTTCCTCTATCGAATGCAACCTCGCTGTCCGATCTGCCTCGCTATCATTTAAACGCTGCTCAAGTTTCTTAATAGCACACAACCGCGCCATTCGGTCTGCCTCGGATTCGGCGAGTCGGCTCTCTAATCGGAAATTGTCCGCATATTGACGTTGTAGCATCCCTTTTAATGGGAAGGCATCCATAAGTCCTAGGAGCAGTCTCTCTAACGGCGCTTCGGCTACTCGTTCTCTTAACTCCGCATCCAAAACAGGACTGATAGATTGAGATGAGGCAATCAGGATAGAAGACCAATGCTCCTGTTCCCTCCGCTGAAAGTGAATGAATCCGTTTTCCTCTAAGAGTTGGATCATCATATCAAGTTCGCCTATTCTCGCCTGTCCTGCCGGAACCTGAACTAAGACAAGGCCGCCTTTGCGGACAGATGTTAGCACAGCCTCAATATCGAACGCAGAAGGTCCATCTAGAACAACCAATATATCAAAAGCCGCCTGTTCCGCCTCCCTATCATCAGGAAGTACTGGGATGTCGAAGATCAGGTTGCTAATTTTTCCGTACCATTTGCGTGTTTCCAATCCAACAGCAGTAAATCCGGCATAATTCAAGAGAGCCACCAGTGCGCCATGACCGGAGTTGACCACCATCACAGAACTTTGGCGTCGACAGTATTGTAGAATCACTTGTAGCCAATAAGCGGCTTCACCGATTAAATCTTCTCTCGCCTGCTGAAACAGTTCGGGAATACTTAATCCATCGGTCAGCGAAACTTTCTCAACGTCCCATAATGCCACTTTTTTAGATTTTAGTGAAACAATTCTTTTGTGCTCCTTGAAAATTGCCTGAGCGTCCCTGACGATCTGACAGAATTGCCTGGCATACATAAGAGCCCGCTCGTTTCCCCAGGTTCTCGCTTCCTGTTCACGCTGAAGATCAGGACCTGGTTCGCCTTTCTCCAGAGCAAATCCAATTTTATCAGCAAGTTCAGTAGCATCCATGGGAGAAAAAAAAGCGGAATAAGCAGGATTTTGTTCCCGATGGACATCCAGTTCCGATAGGATCATTCTTTTCCCAAGAGCGCGACAATCTTCCACAACGGTGCTCCATCCCTCATAAAGAGATGGCTGAACGACCGCCATACTCCGGCGTATTAACTGTATCTGGTCTTCCCGAGGAACTGTTCCGAGGATATGCACCCGATGGGAGATGTTCAGACGGTTAATGTAACGTTTTAATGTTGGCATGTAATCGGCAGTACGGTAATCATTTGTCGCACCGGTGCAAACCAATTGTACCTCCACTCCCCGCGCCTGGAGAATGGCGATCGCCTCCATCAAGGTGCTGTGATTCTTATGCAGCCAAAACTGGTTGCAACAGATTAAAAACCGTTCAGGCAATCCATATCTTTTTTGCACATAGACTGGATCTGTCTGATACCATTCCCCTTTGGGGATGGTATAAAAAGACAGCACCCTTGTTTCCGCCGCTGATTGTGGAAAACAACGATGAAAAATAGCTTGCGAAGATCTACTGGAAAAAACAATGAGCCTTGCCAACTTAGCGATTTTTTGAATCGCTTGATCACGTTGTAAACGTTCCGTTACCGAAAAAAATTCAGGAAGTTCCTGATGTTGAAAATCGGGGATCCAAGAAGCGGAACAGACATCTGACAACACATCAAGATTTACGGGAAAAATAAAGTCCAGATATACATAGAGTTCAGATTCAGAAGAAAACTGCATAATCCTGGAATGTTCGAAACCCATATCCTCTTTACGGGCGCCAACGAGGGCAATGCCGTCAAAATAGGATAAAAAGCTTAGATGTAGGCTAAAATCCTCTCTCTGATCATCACGAACGATCAATAGTACTTGTGGTCGTTCATCCTCGGACAGCAACGCAACGGCGCGAACAAGCAGTTCAATATAAGAAACGCCGCCAAGCCAGCCTTTTCCGCCGATAATCGGGATGCCTACCTTCAGATCTCGGATCATACTTATCTCCTTTTATCCCCTGTACTCTAGCGACTAGGTCTCCAGTAGTTGTTTACAAACCAGTCGCAGTACCGCTTGATGCCTTGTTCTAACATAATAGTCGGCTGAAAGCCCAGTCGACTTATCTTCGATATGTCCGCCTGCCAACGCATCGGATCACCTACCCGGACAGAACCTGTGAAGCAAACGGGCTTTTCAACCTGTAAACACCTTTTGATCAATGTAACCAATGTTCGGATGGGAACCTCGCTTCCGCTGGCGATGTTAAATACACCTGTCTCACCATGAGTAAGCAATGTGTCGATCGCTAAGGCGATGTCTGCCACGTGGATAAAATCCCGGCTCTCCTCTCCCGTTCCAAAGACCTCAACAACATCCACGCCCGGGGTTAGTAGCTTCCGGCAGAGATCGAAGACTACCTGTTTGCGCAGGCCTTCCCCATACGCTGAAAAAACCCGTAGAGTAAGACCTCGGATACCATAACAACGAGAGTATTCTTCGACAACTTTTTCCGACATCCACTTATGGTAACCATAAGGAGAAAGGGGCGCCACTGGCGCCAACTCCGCCACCGGCAACTGGGGTGGGTTGCCATACACGGAGGCGCTTGAAACCAGAACAAAAAAGCAATGATCGGCTGCGGTGCGTAATGTTTCCAGCACGAAGGCGCATGTACTCGGGGAGTTCAAAAAATCCTCATAGGGGGCCTCGTAGGAAACCGCCACTGAGGAAGTCCCTGCACAATGAATCAGCACAGTTGGGCGAAAGCTACATACTCTTTCGACAAACCTGCTGTCAGGTAAGGTCATCTCACACCGTTCCCACACGCAAGGACTTGTATCACTGAACTTTCGGCTTAAGGCAAGAACAGCATGGCCCTGTTCCGAAAAGTAATTACAAAAAAAAGAGCCAAGAAAGCCATTTGCGCCGGTTACCAAGATGCGGTCTCGACCGTTCATATTGAGTTCCGGATTGCAAAGCCGACTCCGTATCCAATTTCCCGGAATTCAAAGCCCGATAAAAAAGGATACCTGAGTAACAGATCGACCCAGACCCTATTTAAATAGGGGTGTCCGGGGTGGGCAATGTCATCAAAGATCAATATGCCTCCCTCGGACAAATAGGGGATAACATTATCTAAGTCACGCAAAGCGCCCTCTTCGGAATGATCTCCATCAACCGTAATAATGTCATACGTCTTTTCTGGATGATTTTTGAAAAATTCAGGAACGGTCACGCTACTGTCTCCATCAATAAAGGTGACTTCTCCCTGAAAACGGTGTTTCGTCAACTCATGCCGAACAAAATCTGGACCTGGGTTCTCCATTCCGGCATAGTCCTGTATCCACATGTCAAAGGCGACGATCTCCATATCTGGACATGCACGGGCAGCGGTACAGACGGTACGACCTCGTCGAACTCCTATCTCTAAGTAGTTGCGCGGCTTCAGTGTTTTAACTGCGGCATAGAGTACATTTACGATGTCCATATATCTCCAATGCCGGCCAAAACGGCGAACACATTCCCGGTAGTAGGCATCGAGATAGCCAGTATAGTCATCATTGACTAATTCATGATGAAACAGAAGGATCTCTTGCCATGTTTCCGGCGCCATAGCAATCTCTGCCAACGTGTTTGGATTTAAAATAACCGGTTTATAATACTTCTTTTCTTGTTCAAAGACACTTTGGAGCATGCTCATTCCCCCAAAATCAGCACCAAATCAATAGTTGTTCATCACTTACTGTTGGCGTTTGTCTCATACCCTAGTCGGATGAGCACATCACCAGCAACCTCATGAAAAGCTCTACGGTTGCTTACCGAAAAATGGTTTATCCAATCGCCGGATATGCCCTTCCTGACAAAGGTATTGTACGCAAAGGTTTTATCCAAGGCACTACGCAGCCGCTCCTTGCTGTTCGCTCGAATAGCCCGCTCGATAATTTCCTTCTCAACGACCATATTCAACTTGTCTAAAGTGTTGGACAGGGTTTCAGCGGGGTTCGCTAATAGTTCCTCATAGCGAACCAAACGGGCATCAGTCTCCAACCATTCTAGAACATATTTTTTCCATTCTGAGGCTACATTGACCACATAGTCTTCAAAAGGCACATCAAACTTTGTATATATCCCATTTTTTACACAAAAATCGCGTTCAAAAAAGTACTTAGATACCACGACGTCCCGACCATCGCGAACCAAGTGGATTACCTTGCTTCCCTGCGGATGCAGGGACGAGCCCGGTTTTTCATGGCTTTTGATCACACAGTTCTCCGAGATATTTAAGGAAGCCGCACCAACGTACCAAGGATGTTTGTTCACTGCAAAAGCGTCATACCCGTCCTGGACGTAGATATCTCTTTTATCGAGTGACAATGCATCACCCAACAAACTAACAAACCATGTCCCACCTGACTTAGGGTATTCAGCTACGATAATTCGATTCATTCTAACCCTCCCTCATAAAAAAGTTGCGAGGCATCTACGAAAGAATCTGAACTCTGCATTCCCCAGGAAGATCGCAGAGGCCGTGATGCTGTAGTTGTACAGGATCTCCCTGCTTTTTGAAGACAATAGCAAACGAACCGGCGTTTTGAACATTGGCGAGTCGTAACACGCTCCCCTCCAAGTCCTGATGCGGCATCATACCTCGGCGGTTATACGTAGCGCTATCCAAGGCCGCCAATGCAACCATAAAGGTATATTCCCCCACTGCCAAATCAAAACGAATAGCCTGACAAAAACGTATCCGAGAACCCTTTCTAACTTTTCGGGGTACAGAGGTTCCATACTGAAGTGTGTTCTTACCGTGCACGATAATTCCTTTATCGTTGTGAATGACCAACCCGCCAATCGGCACCTCAATATCCCGATTAATCTCGAACTCATAATAAAAAACTCCTTGTTGTCCCTGGGAAAAAACCTGACAAGGTTGTCCACCTTGGTCACAGATTGCAACCCGAGTACAAAAGGCCCATCCATTTCCAATATTGTCTTTTTCCTCGATATCAAAAAAGGCACTTTCGACAGGCCATGTGAATGATTCATCCATTCTTTCTACCACTTCTGGTTCGTTAAACTCCGTTGTACCCGATTCACTTACCTCATTATTATTACGAGACATATATTCATTTACTCGCTGTTCTTGTTCGAGCAGGTAATAGTGCTTTACCGCCTCCGTAGATTTACCTAAGTAAACCTGCCTTCCCCGATCCAACAACAACGCCTTTTCACAAAACTGTTCCACATCAACCATAGAGTGAGAAACGAGAATAATCGAGGTTCCTTTCCTCCGCAACTCCTCCAAACGCCGATAACACTTCTGGCGGAAAAAAACGTCCCCTACAGCCAGTGCTTCGTCGATTAAAAGTAACTCGGCATTAACACTGGTCGCTACTGCAAAGGCGAGTCGTACAAACATGCCGCTGGAATAAGACTTAACCGGTTGATCAATAAAAGGGCCGATATCAGCAAAGTCCACAATCTCTTGAAACCGCTGCTCTATTTCGATCCGCGAAAGGCCTAGAATGGATCCATTCAGGTACACATTATCTCTACCGGTAAAGTCAGGATTAAATCCGCTTCCCAGTTCGAGCAAAGCCGCTACCTTGCCGTTAACCTGCAAGAACCCATCTGTGGGCTTTAAAATGCCAGCGATGATTTGCAAAAGCGTGCTTTTTCCACTGCCGTTCTTACCGATGATCCCGAAAGTTTCGCCGCGCCGGATTTGAAAAGAAACACCCCGAAGAGCCCAAAACTCTTTACCGTAACGCTTACCTACGGACGAAAGCAATTGCTCCTTGAGGCGGTCTAGTGGTCGATTATAGAGATGATAACACTTTGACACATCTTGAGCCGATAAAAGGATATCGCCATTGGAATGGCTGTTTTCATCCGACAGCGACTGCATTTCAGGCGGGACCACCTGTTTGCCTGTCTGTTCCCTCTTTTTTATTCTTTTCTCTGGAATTCTGCCTTCGGTCAACACAAAGCGACGACTCCTCTGGAATCCCCAAAAATCAAGTCATATGACATCAGGGAATCCTTCTCGTGTTTTTTGGAACCATGTGAATCCGCATACCAGAACCACCAAACCCACCATTAACTCGATAACCCAAACTCCCCAGTCCGGCATCAGTCCCCAAACCATAACTCGACGCACATCCTCTACAACATAAGTTATAGGATTTAGATAATAGATGCCTTGCAATTCCGCGGGGATAGCCGACAAGGGGTAGAAAATAGGGCTGAGAAACATGAGTACATTCAGACAAACACCCACTACTTGGCCCATATCGCGGATATAAACACCCGTCGAAGCGAAAAACCAGGTAACTCCCAAAGCCATAATCAACAAAGGAAGCAACACAATGGGAAGAAAAATCGCCGTCCAATGAAGGGTCCCCATCAATGTTGCCATCCCAACCAAAAGCACCAAATAGCCAACGGCACCATTAAATATTGCAGATCCTACCAGCGCGAGAGGGAGCACTTCCAAGGGAAAGACAACCTTTTTTACGTAGTTTACATTACTTAATATCACTGTAGTAGATCGGCCTACAGCATCTGATAGCATTGTAAAGGTATTTAAACCACAGAACAAAACTAGTGCAAACTCTACCTTGCTACCACTTCCGGTTCCCCAACGTGCTTCAAAAACAACGCTAAAGACGAATGTATAGATTGACAACATAAGAACTGGTGTCAAGAAGGACCAGAATAAACCTAGAAGGGATCCTTTGTATCGACTCTGGATATCCCTTGTTGTCAACTGAATCACTAATGCCCGATTGGCCCAAAGTCTTTTGTAAATCTGAACCGGGTTGATCAATTCCATTACACTCATTGTTTATCCTCACCCCCTAAAGGGTTCGTCCTGTTACCGCCCCAACTCATTGACACTTATTTAAATACCAATCGATCGTCCTCCGCAATCCTTCTCGCAGGCCGACTTCGGCGCGGAATCCAAACTCCTTCTCTGCTCGAGTCGTATCGAGACAACGCCGCGGTTGTCCGTCCGGCTTTTCAGTATCCCAGACGATAGAACCTTCAAAGCCGGTCAAATCGACAATCAATTCGACCAAGTCCCGAATCGAGATCTCTTGTCCATAACCGATGTTCACCGGTTCGCTCTCATCGTATCTCTCCGTGGCAAGGACAATGGCCCGGGCTGCGTCCTCTACAAAGAGAAACTCACGGGTGGCCATTCCCGTCCCCCAGACGACGAGTTCTTTCTTGCCCGCTTCCTTGGCTTCGATGCACTTGCGGATCAACGCCGGGATGACGTGGGAGGTTTCCAGATCGAAGTTATCCCGTGGGCCGTACAAGTTGACCGGGAGCAGGTAGACGGAGTTATAGCTATACTGCTGCCGGTATGCCTGAGATTGCACCAGCATCATCTTCTTTGCTAGGCCATAAGGCGCATTCGTCTCTTCGGGATAACCGCACCACAAGTCATCTTCTTTGAACGGCACAGGTGTAAATTTTGGATATGCACAGATGGTGCCGACGGCGACAAACTTTTCGACCCCTTGCCGGCGCGCATGCTCCATCAGTTGGACGCCCATCACCAGATTGTCATAAAAATATTTACCTGGATTTGCCCGGTTAGCGCCGATGCCGCCCACAACAGCGGCAAGATGAATGATCACGTGGGGTTGCGCTTCAAATAGCAATTTCTGAATCGCGTCTTCCTTGGTCAGGTCATACTCCTTGCTCCGGGGAATTACAATTTCGCCGCATTCACGCTCTTTTAACAGGTCCACCACATGAGAGCCGAGAAACCCCGCCCCCCCTGTGACGATAACCTTTTTTCCCTTTAGATCATACATCGGATCTTCCTCCAGGCACTGAGATGTTTTGTTTCCAGTAAGCGAGCAAATCGCGTAATGTTTCATCCATGGAAAAGCGAGGTCTCCAATCGGTTTCTTGATTCAGCCGGTCAAAGGAACCGGCGATCCGCATCCGATCATTCATCCGGACACGCTTCGACTCTTCACAAACCTTTACCTCTTCCAATCCGGACATTTGAATCATCAAACGCAGAATGTCTCCGATTTGAATCGGTTTCCCGGAGCAAACATTGTATGTCTGTCCCGACTTCCCTCGCGTCATCAGCAGGTGATAAGCCCTCACAACATCGCGCACATCCAGAAAGTCCCTCTCGACATTCAGGTTGCCCACGAAGATTTTATGGGGGATACGCCCCTGTTTCATCCATATCAATTGCTTCGCAAAGTTCGAGCATACAAACCGTTCGTTCTGCCCGGGCCCAGTGTGGTTGAAGGGTCGGGCGATCATCACTGGCAAATCGTGTTGGACCGCGTACTGACAACAGGCGATCTCACCCCATGCTTTTGCAGCGGCGTAGGGGTTCATCGGTTGAGGAATCGTATTCTCTGTCAATAGCTGGTCTGGACGAACGCTTTGGCCGTATACTTCTGAGGAACTGACATAGAGCAACCGCGCAGGCAATTGCAACCTTCGTATCGCCTCCAGTACATGCAGAGTGCCCCAGGCGATCTCCGCATAGGTCCGAAGCGGGTTGTTGAAGCTGTCCAAGACGAAAGCCGGCCCCGCAAGTAGGTAGACGTAATCTGGTTTCACTTCCGTCAAGATGCTATGGACGCGATTTTCATCACGCATGTCACACTGAAAATAACGGATGGGAAAGTCTTGAGCGCCATTCCGATGATAGGTGCCGAAAACATCGATTCCCGATTCGACCAGATGCGCTGTAAGGTGCCGGCCGACAAAGCCGCTCGCCCCGAAGATTAGAGCCTTCATAACACCCCTCGTTCTTGTTTGCTATTGTGATCCCAGGCTATTGAATTCATTGAATCCGGCCATAGACATCTTCATAACGAACGATGTCGTCTTCCTCTAAATACAGCCCCGTCTGCACCTCAATGAATTGCAAAGGGATGCGGCCGGGGTTCTCCAACCGGTGCAATGTCGATTTGGGCACAAAAACGCTCTGATTTTCGTGGATCATCTTCACCTCATCGGCGATCGTCACTTTCGCTGTCCCACTGATGACGATCCAATGTTCGCTACGGTGATAATGGAGTTGCAAGCTTAGAATTTGTCCGGGATTCACCGTAATGCGTTTAACTTTATAGCCGGGACCTTCAGTGATCACGGCATAACTGCCCCACGGGCGGAGGACTGTCGTATGTTCAGAGGCTTCCTTCCGCTTACTCGCCTTGAGTTGGTCGACCAGTTCCTTGACTCGTTGCGATTCGCCCTTCTTGGCTACCAGCACCGCGTCATTCGTTTCTACGACAATCATATCCTGCAAACCAATACCGGCGACAAGTCTGTTACTGCCCATAAACAATGAATCACGGCATTCAATGACTGTGCAATCACCGCGTACGATGTTTCCAGAGTCATCCTTCTCCATCGCATCGTAAATGGCATCCCAACTGCCTACGTCGTTCCAATAGATATGCAACGGGAATACAACGAATTGTCTCGATTTTTCTGCAATCGCATAGTCTATCGATATATTCGGAAGTTCAGCAAATGTTTCCATCATGTGATCATAGCCGGAACAAAAGTAGCTATAAATCTCTGGAGAATACTTCTCCAACTCCTGCTGTAACGCAGATGGCGTAAAGGCAAACATGCCCGAATTCCAGTAATATCCCCCATGGGCTACATACTGTTTCGCAGTTGCGAGGTCAGGCTTTTCCACAAATTTCTCGACTCGACAGCAGTTTTCCTTAGCTTCTCCAGCGAGAATATAACCGAAACCAGTATCCGGTCGATCTGGCTTAATACCAAAGGTTGCTAGGAATCCCTTCCTCACAGTCGACTCCGCGCTTTGAACGCTCTCAATGAAACGAGAAACAGGATCGATGAGGTGGTCCGACGGGGTCACCAAGATGACCTCGTCCTGTTCACAACCGAGTTTATCCATACAATAGCGGCAGGCGAGCGCGATGGCAGGCGCCGTATTCCTTCCGACAGGCTCTAGAAGGATATGGGCGCCTTCTCCGCCCCATTGTTTCAGTTCATTCTTGACGTGAAACAAATAATCGCGGTTAGTGACAACAACGATATCAGAAGGAGAGATGATCTGGGTAAACCTCTCCACCGTATGGGCCAAAAGAGACTTTTCGCCATGAATTTTTAAGAATTGCTTGGGATAGCTTGAACGTGAGATCGGAAAGAGTCGGCTTCCCCCGCCTCCTGCCAGCACGATTACCTTCATAACACGCAACGACTCCTTATCGCTGAATTGCATCCGTTGCCGACATCTCTAAGCGAACACGCCGCAGATCGGCATCTACCATCATCTGAATCAGTTCTTCCAATGAAGTTTTCGGTTCCCAGTTCAGTGCGTCTTTCGCTTTTTGCGGATTCCCCAACAAAACCTCCACTTCGGCAGGACGGTAAAAAGCGGGATCGATGATCACATAGTCCTCGTAGTTCAGTCCAACGTGGGCAAAGGCGATGCGGCACATCTCCCGAACCGATGTGGTTTTGCCTGTGGCCACCACATAATCGTCGGGCATGTCCTGTTGAAGCATGAGCCACATGGCCTCCACATAGTCTCCGGCAAAGCCCCAATCCCGCTTGGCATCGATATTGCCCAAGCGGAGTTCCTTTTGCAATCCCATCTTGATCCGGGCGACGGCTTGCGTCACTTTGCGGGTGACAAACTCAACACCCCGCATGGGTGATTCGTGGTTGAACAGAATCCCGCTACAGGCAAAAAGATTGAAACTTTCCCGGTAATTGACGGTGATCCAGTGGCCAAATAACTTCGCTACGCCATAGGGGCTGCGCGGGTAAAAGGGAGTCTTTTCCGATTGCACCGGCTCTTGAATCAGCCCGAAGAGTTCGCTTGTCGACGCTTGATAAAAGCGAATCGACGGATCAAAATTTCGGATGGCTTCCAGCACATTCAGCACACCAACCCCGGTTACCTGGGCCGTCAATCCCGGTTGTTCCCAGGAGGTGCCGACAAAGCTTTGCGCTGCCAAGTTATATACCTCATTCGGCTTAGCCTTGCTCAGCGCCCGATAGATTGAATTTGTGTCGGTGACATCCCCTTCGATAAAACGAACCTTTTCCGCAATGTCCAGTTCACGCAGACGCCAAAGTGTATCCGTGCTTCGTCGGGCCAGCAGACCATACACATCGTATCCTTTGGACAAAAGAAGCTTCGCCAAATAGGCTCCATCTTGTCCCGTAATCCCTGTAATCAGCGCACTCTTTGCCATAAATAAACCTCCATTTTAATAATGTATAATCTTGTTTATCCTATCTCATTACCCATAATGACAGAATCAATGAGAGCTCTGTAGGTTGCGATCATTGTGGGCCATGTATAGTACTGGCTAACGTATTCTCGACCGCTTTTGCCCATTATGTCGATAAGTCCCGGTTTTTCTACCAGTTCATTAACGGCTTTCACGAAGCTTTGACAATCGTAGAAACATCGCCCTCCTTGGCTTCGTCGGCAATGTCCAGCCAGCACTGGGTTATGACCATTTACTAACACTGGAGTGTTCGCAGCCAGTGCCTCTAAAGTAACAATGGACAAACTCTCATAACGAGAGAACACAACCATGGCCATCGCTTCATGTAACAGTCTCCATTTTTCTGCCTCGCTCACAAAGCCAAGTGAACGGATTTTAGGATGTTCCGGCACCGGATAGGATCCTTTACCAAGAAGATATAAGTCCGGGGACTCGCCCCCCATCTCTTTCAGCATCTGTTCATAATACTGAAAAAGCTGGTCCACTCCTTTCCCGGCATCCAATCTGCCCATATACAGGAGATACTTCTTTCTTTCTCGTCGATTTTTTTCTTCGGGTAAATCGATCCCGATTCCCCCGATAGCAAACTGTCGAGGAAGTATATTGAATCGCCTTTCTACAAGCTGTTTTTCTTCCTCACTAAGAAAAAGCAATGCCTGTGCGTTGGAGAACATTTCCTCAAAAATGGTTAATGTTAAGGGGGGTTCGTCGTGAGCCATCGGTACCAGTATAGATTTTTTGTTTATGCGGGTTAGACCATAGTACGTCGTCCCATAGAGATAAGTAAAATAGACAAATAGGTCTGTCTTTTCTTGTATAGACTCAAGATATTCGAGCAACTGTGTCGAATATGGGCCTTGCGCTTTCATCCATGTACGTTCAAAAACACTCGGCAATATCCTATGATAGACCAAACGGTTTAATAGAGAAAACGTTTTTTTCCGTGGGTGATCAACCGGAAACCGCCGTATTAAAACGCCATTCTCCTGCGTCTCTCCGGGCGGGAACTCATCTTGCCAGGTGAGATAATCGCTTGCACAAGTCGTAACCACCTGCAAATCATACCAAGGTGCAAGACGTTCTGCGATTTGACGGCACAGCGACTCTGAGCCACCTAATACTTCTTTTCCATAGCGTTGGACCACGAAGACAACATTTTTTCTTTTCATCGCACTGCTCTTTTGATGTTCTGTAATTCATCAAGCTTTATTTTAATATTTAGCCCAATTATTTCCCAGGAAAAGTTGTTCATCGCCGATTCTCTTGCATCGTTTCCGCACCGATAGGCATATTCTTCGTCATCCACATATGCCATTATCGCCTTTGCGAACGCCTCTGGCGTGTCCGCGAAGAGCATGTGTTTTCCATGCTCCGCGCCAATCCCCTCAGCCCCAAGCGTTGTCGAAACGATTGGTTTACCATTCATCATTGCCTCAATAATTTTTAACCTCGTCCCAGCGCCAAAGCGCACCGGTGAGATCACTACGTCGGAGCACTCATATTCTTCTTCTAAATTGGGAACGTACCCTTTCACAGAGACGTTCGGCTCCTTTTTCAACCATTCCGGCGCACCAGATCCCACGATGTTTAGATTCATTTCCCTTCGTTTCGAGCGTACAATGGGCCAAATAGCTTTCCCAAACCACTCAATGGCATCTCTGTTTGGCGGGTAGTTCATATTGCCGACAAAAAGGATTGTTTTCTTTGATTGGTCATTCCTATTTAATTCTTTACGAAGCAGAGACTCTTCCCCGCTTGGTCCATCGACACCGTTCGGAAGGACTGCGATTTTACTCTCGGTATGTGGAAGCCGTAATGAGTCTCTGTCAATGGCCGAAGCAACAAAGGATAGATCCATCTCCGTGATCAATCTTCCTTCGTATCGGGCTAGCCGAATGGCCTCGAACCGATTTAGCCATTTCCAAAAGGAACCACTGTGTTGTTCTGCCATCCGTCTTCGGTAGAGGGAGAGGGCGTCACATAGGTCCAGAACGAACTTGGTTTGAGAAAGTTGGGGATTTGTTTGCAAGTGATGCACATACCAGGCTGTCTTTAATTGAGCTCCCCAAAGGACATCATAGTGTTGTCCATCGATATACTTAGAATGAACAAAGGCATTAAGCTTCTTACGAGTTCTGCTTGAGCGTCGGATCGCCGACGTAACAGGCGCTCGAAGATTCAGGATCCCATACATGTACTTCAGAATCGTATGTTTCTCGAAAAAAGATTCTACGGTTGCACAATACTGTTTAAGACGATCCCGCGCTTCTTCCGTAATCGGTTGCATAATAACCAGATCTACTCGCGCAAATTGGCTCAACGCTCGCAAGATCCCCCAATTACGAATCTTATCGCCTTGATTTGGAGGCCATGGGCATTCATCCATCAGCATCAGCACTTGCATGCCGCAAGGACCTCCTTATAGACGGACAAGGTTTCGGATGCGGCTTTTTCCCACGTAAACTGCCGTGCATAACGGAATCCAGTCTCTATTCGTTCTCTTCTCAGCAATTCATCTTCAGCCATCAACCGAATTTTTGAAGCCATATCATCGATATCGGTGGGGTCAAAGAGCAATGCATTCCCTTTTGCGATTTCCCCAACAGAAGTTGTCTTAGAACAAGTCACCGGCGTTCCGGACAGCATCGCCTCAATCACCGGCAGACCAAAACCCTCATAAAGAGACGGATAGACAAAAAACAGAGCGTTCCTGTATAATTCCCGGAGTTCTTCTCGCGTCACAAAATCCAGCAAACGCACGCCTTCCACTTGACAATCCGCAAAAGCGTCAGGGCGCTCAATTCCCGTGATAACCAATTCGATATCTGACCGGAAATCACTTCTCGCTTTGCAAAATGCCTGAATCAACGCCCTAGTATTTTTCCTCTTATCGAGAGCACCGAGAGCGAAAATATAATTTCGCTTGCTCAATCCATTCCATTTATCAGTAAAGAAAATACCCTCTTTTTCATCACTTTGGTACCATTCCACGTCGGCGCCGCAGTATACGACACGAATCTTTTCGTCTGAGCCTTTTAACACGTCTGAAATATCGGAACGAGAAAAGTATGAATCAGTAATGATCCGCTCACTATTTTCCGCAGTCTTTGGCAAGAGTCCCATTCGATACAATCGGCTCATCCGGTGTCGCAGCGATAGTCGCTCGTCCTGAAAAGTGTTCCGCCGGAACTCGATCACATCATGAATCGTAGTAACAACGGGACAAGGCTTGATAAAAGGCGCCATATTTGCGGGACAGTGAAGGAGCGCAAGTCCCTCCTGTTTGGCTGCATTAGGGAGCGCCCATTGCTCCCACAAAACCATGGGGGATGTGGCGAGCGTTCTAATGCGATAACAGCCGAATTTGGAGAAATACTCAATTTCAGCGGGGTCGGCTTGACTGTCAAGAAAGAGCGTAATTTCCCAATCACTTTCCAGGAGACGAGGATAATGCTCTAACAGATGATGAATGTACTCACCGATCCCCCGTCTTTTGCTTACAAGGCCGTAACGCGCATCTATTCCTATTCGCACGATCTTCGTTCACTTCCAAGCAACACTTTCTCAGTTTCCCACAGCACTACGCGCTCTTCCTTTTTCCACCTGTCTCCCATCGACTGATACTCCTCCCACCCTAACACAAGCGGACGAATTCGACGATGGATTCGACTTTCCGCCAGTTCAATCAATTGACGTAAATACTCCTGATCTACATCACCAACGATGATGATATCAATGAGTCCAGTGTCAGTCCCTCGCGCGTAATCACCAATCAGTAAGGCAAGATAAACATTTCCCAATCCCCCCAGCACCATTTCCACCAGCTTGTCAATCCCAAGAGACTTTCGCACGATACTGGTGATGTCAGGAAACAAAGGATGCGCTGCATTGGCCTGGTAGACGATTTTTCGTCCTTGTGATGCATGGGTCAGCAGTTTTGCATCGACCAACCGCTTCAATTCCACACGAACCGCATTGGTGGACTCGCCAAAATCAGCAGCCAACTGACGCAGGTGGGCTGTATTATTGGGGTTTGTAAAAAAACGCAACAATAATTGCAGTCTTGTCTTCGATGTAATCAAGCTTTCCAGCATAACGTCGCTCCAAAACGCGCACTTTTTTTACTCATTTAAAGCATAGCTTTATTACTCGTCTCATGTCAAGAACCGATATTTGTTAAGGATTCACGATACAACTCTTCATACTCTTGAAGCATCTTGTCCACAGAAAAATAGCGTTGAAATCTTGTTTGTGATGCGACGCCGTAGCGCTGTCTTTTTTCAGCATCGCAGAGCAGCATTTTGAGTTCTTTCCATAAAACGTCCGGCTCTCTCGATGGAACGATTTGTCCAGTCACCCCTGACTCAACTTGTTCTCGCACTCCTCCCACTTCCACCGAGAGTATAGGAAGACCTACTTTCATCGCTTCTAGAATCGCAATGGGAAATGCCTCCATACAAGAAGTTAATAAAAAAACGTCTGCTTGCTTTAGCAGAGATAAAATGTCCTGTCGCTCTCCTAACAAGGTAACCCAACCATCCAAATTTCTTTTACATATCTCACTTTTCATTTCTTCATAAAGAGGACCGTCGCCTACCCAAAAAAAATGCACCCTATTCAACAGATCATCGGGATTTTCATTTGCGCATTTTTCTACCAGATCTAAAAAAAGCCACGGATCTTTTGCTTTCGCCAAACGACCGACAGTAATCACAATAAACGGCCGTTCTTTCTCAAAGTCCGTGGACAATTGTTTTAGATCCGGACTAGCTGTTGCAACTGCATGTTTTGCAATTGCCTCTCTTACGAGTTCATTCTGTTGCTTTGCCAAGTTACCTGTCTTGCCATCTTCGCCGTTCCCCAAAGGAAGGCCGTTGTGGATTACCTTCGCTCGCAAAGACGATGCTCCACTTTCACTGATCTGTAGTTCATGCCGCGACGGGAGTATCGTCCTTGAAATCCCCTCTTCAACATCTCGTTTGGATACACAGACAATCGCGTTTGTGATTTGGGCCATCCACTTCTCTAACACAACAAAAAAACGCTGGCTCAATCCAGACATGCCATAGAAGCTCCATCCATGGACCGTAAAAATCGTCACGGGAACATGAGTAAAAAATGCAGCTAATCTTCCTAAGATCCCAGCCTTCGAACTATGGCAATGCACGATATGCGGGCGAAAACAACGAATCAATTGCCGCAATTCCCAAAATGCCCGCAAATCAATCAAGGGATGAATCTCACGTCGCATATATCTTAAGGGTACAATCGAAACTTCTGGACAGGATTCACGCACCCATTCGATTAATGCGCCGCTGTCTTTGCAGGCCAAGAGGACTTCATATTCTACCATCACATCATCGGCAGGAACATTTTTCCGGCGACGGTCAGTTAGCCCTCGAATGAGTTCATATACAACCTTCTGGGCGCCTCCCGTCTCTGATAGCGTGATCAGTTGGAGAACCCTCAGTTTACCTTCTTGAGGCAAATTTCCGCTACTCCCCTTAACAACATGGTCCATAATCTTCACACCCTAGTTAATCAGGACTACAAAGCACATACGGATGCCTCTTTTATCGTTAAATCGCCTTATCTCTCTGCATGACAACCTTAATGGTCTTTATCAATAAAATAAGATCACTGACAGGACCTCGTCGCTTCGAATAAAAGAGATCGTATATCAGCTTCTCCTCCGCATTCGAAGAATATCGCCCATATATCTGCGCCATGCCGGTGATGCCCGGAGGAATAAGGTGCCGGAGGTGATACTCCGGTATCTCTTTAGCAAATTCCTGCACAAAATGCGGACGCTCCGGTCGTG
Source organism: Heliomicrobium gestii (assembly GCF_009877435.1). Taxonomy (NCBI): domain Bacteria; kingdom Bacillati; phylum Bacillota; class Clostridia; order Eubacteriales; family Heliobacteriaceae; genus Heliomicrobium; species Heliomicrobium gestii. Next base: position 154,584 of record NZ_WXEX01000006.1, read on the forward strand.
GCCCCACGAGGCTCATATCCCCTCGAATAACATTGATGATTTGGGGCAGTTCGTCCAACCGCCAACAACGCAGATAGGCCCCTACCCTTGTAAGACGGGGATCGTTCTCTGTAGCAAAGGCAGGGCCGGTCAGTCGTTCAGCATCGGGGATCATCGTGCGAAATTTATAGATGCGAAAGAGACGTCCCCGCATCGTCACCCTTTCTTGCGTGTAGAAAATCGGTGTGCCTGAATCAATCCAGACGGCTGCAGCGATCAAGGCCATCAAGGGAAGACAAATCGGGAACACAACAAGCGAAATGGCAAGGTCAAAAATTCGCTTAACCACATCGGTAAACTGTGTCTGGCCGACGCCGGGCGTAACCTCTATATAGATGCGACCGTCTCTTGAGATCAGGTTGCCTCCGTGCAAGAGGATATCCGTAGGCGTTACCTCGACTCGCAGTATTCGGCAATGTTTGACCGCCTCGATAATCGCTTGCTTGCGCAGGTTCATATCAGAAAAATCCTGAATCACGATCGTGTCGGTTTCAAAGTTAGCTTCATCTAGCCTTCCCTCAACAAACTCTTCTTGCGAGATGAGGAAAACACCTGGTCGTCCGCTTTCGATGTGGTGATAGGCCCACCGAGAAAGATAAAAGTAGACAATGAACAGAACGCCAAACAACAGCATTACACTTCGTGGGAAAGCAAATAGACGCATAAAAAAACTAGCGCCACCGCTGATGACGACGATTAAACCCGATGCAATGACCGCAGAAAGGAATACATTGTATCGGGAAAAACTACCATCTATATGGTAGAGATCCATTAACAAGGCCGATCCGATGACTGCGATACAGATCCACGGAAAAGTTCCGATGATCGCCTCATAGTTTTCAGGCTTCAGCGATTCCGGGAACATTAACTCCGCTGCCAACCAGAGTAATAAACAGGTGGCAACAAAATCAAAAAAAATAAGCAGGAATGCGCTTTTTCGAGGTTGGAGAATTGCCCACATCTTGTAATCCACCTGTCAGATTGATTACTAAAGAGGATCAATTCTGTGACTCTCTGCGCTTTTCCTGCTTTTAATTCAGGTTTTCTTTGGTAATCCCTACATAAATCGGAGCCTTATGACGATAGAAGTTTTCGCTGTCACTTCTTGGTCTTTATATCGTAAACTGTTCATCACAATCCGAGTTGTTTCATTACCGAATATTCATTGGATGCCATCACAGAAGTTACGCGCGCCGCTTCGATGATCTCATTTCCCTTGTTGTCTCCTCGTTTTTTCATTGCCGCCCCTCGCCAAAGCTCCACTAACGTTTTTGTCACATCATCACGTTGCTCTGTGGCGCTGGCCAGCATCTGTTCGGCTTTCACAGGGTCGCCAAGCAGCAGCGCCGCTTTGCCGGCCATAAAGGCCAGTTCCGGCGTGAGCGTCAAATCAGGTGGATGTCTCCAAAGACTCTTCAACGCTGCTGGTAATGTTTCCTTCTTACTGCTAGCCTCGGTCGCAATCTCAAGGACGCGATTCAACGCTTGTTCCGACTGCACTTTCCAATTTGGTTGCCCTTGTCCCTGGCTAAGCGCAAGCCGTTGCCGGATCGCCACATCAGAATTCACTTTTGCGGCGTCCATATAGGCCGTAACCAGCCAGGGCGAACGAGACTTGCCAAGTTCCGCCTCTGCGAGCGCTTCATCATAATTGCCTCGCGCGATTAAGACCTGGGCCAGCAGCATGTGGGCGCCTGTATTGTAGGCGTCCAACTCGACAGATTTTCGCGCCAATCGTTCACTCTCTTCCAACATGCGCGCTTTCATTTTCTCATCTGCGGCTCGTTCGTAGTTTGTCACAAGCAGTTGGGCTGTTGCGATAGGATAATCGGATTTCCACCGATCACTTTCCATGGTCTGCTGCAAATGATTGAGAGCGCCTTGAAAATCTTTTTGATTGAGTGCGGATTGATAAGCTCCTATCTCCGATTCAGCGCCGCGAAAGAGGAATGGAAAAATGACGAGAGGCAACATTAACAGGAACAGTGCGCCATTCAAGAGCGCGAAGGATACAGCCCCAGACCTTCTCGTTTTATTCGCTCGGGACGTTGTTTGATTTATTTCCCGATTGAACACCGACGATACACCTGTCCCCGCAATAAGTTCACAAGCGCCATAGACACCGATGAGCGCCCATAAAAGCAACGAAACCGCGCTCAGCGACAGGTTGAAATCAAAAGCTGAATGCAACGCCAACGCTAGAGCGCTGATTCCGATGGTCCAAATGGATGACGCATGCAATTCATTTTTACCACTATCGATTTTTAAGAGGGAGTACAGCCCAAAGGGTATCATCAGAAAAACGGACACAAAGGAGAGAAAACCGAGGATACCTGTCTCTACCCAAACCTGCAGGAAGTGATTATGAACCTCCGTCGTATTGTATAAAAAGGATTGAAAGGCCCGGTAACCGGCTTTCCAACCGCCGCCCCCCCAGCCAAGTAACGGTCGTTCCAAACCCATTCGCCATGCGTCGGAATAAAACACCAGACGTTCTCTGAAGTTGTTGTCGCCCGTATTGATGGAGGCGATCCGCTGTAGCACGGGGTTTTCGCTCCCGGAAAAAAGCATATAGGCTCCAAAAATCACGAGCAGTAGGACGGCGATACCGCCGATAGCGACAATATTTGAGTTCCACCGCTTTTTTGGTTTTTGTTCCGAACCAACCGAACTATCTCTTACAGCGATTCCCGCTTGTTCCCAATTAATCAGGTGTGGAAGCCCAACAAGCCAAACTGCACCTACCCCTGCCGTAATCGCCAAGGTAATCGCCAGCGCCATTCCGTTCTGTTTTCCCTGCTGGGCTTCCGGACCGACCGTGCCGGAGCTAACAGCGATAGCTACCGTAAATAGCAACACCAGGCAGGCCAGATTCGTCTTTTTTTCCTTTTGGCCGAGCCAATAGAAAAAGATGAACAAGGGAATCAACATCCATGCGCCACGACTCTGCGTGCCTAAAACCGCCAAGAGGATCAAAAAGGTCATACCAGCCGATACTGCAGTTACGTAGCGGTTTCGAAGAGACGAAGTAATGTGGATCCCCGTCAGGAACGGCACCGTCAAAAAAGCCGCCAGTGTGTTTGGATACTGCAACGTCGAACAAAGCCGACTGTCCATGATCGCTCCATTCAAAGTAACAAATCCCTGTGCAGCTGCAATGGCGATAGCAGACACAGCGGTTCCCATGATGGTAATGGCAAGCAGAAACCATAGCAAATAGTTTCCTACCTGTCGCTTTTTTGCTTCATACATAAACAGGGTAGCGATAAAGGCAAAAATAAATACAACTAAATAGTCCACTTGTCTTAGCCATGTAAACAAAGCCATTCGAGGATTAATCGCCGCGTAGAAGGTAAGTCCGTAGCACAGCATGAGGAACCCTAATGCTATAAAGTAAGGAGACCGCCAAATCTGATTTACTGCTCGTTTGCTTGAATCAGGTAACGATTTTCCTGAAAAAAACATTAATACCACAGCGCACAGCATCAACACAGATGTCCCCAGAAGATGGATCTCCATCTCCGTTTCGAAAAATAATCCTCGAAAAAACGGCGCAATCCCGACCAGAAGAACAACACATATGGCAAAATAATTTGCACTCACTTTTACGGATTTCTCGTCAACCTTCACAACCAACCCTCATTTTCCCTTATATTATATTTCTTGCTAGCTTTACAAAATCGCTGTATTGGGATTTCTTTCGATGAGAGAGGTCTGAATTCCTTCTGAAAGAAACTGTCATTGAGAAATTGCTTATCACACGAACAAAAAAGCCGCAATCAGATGCGTTCTGATGCGGCTTTAATACTCATCCCATATCTGAGGACATGCTCGAAATACTTAGGAAGACGAGGCAGCGTAGGCCCAGGGTTTTTGAAAAGCATAGACCATGTTTTGGTGCTTAATCACAATATCAAGCAGGCTCTCCTTCGCATCAACCAGCTTAGATTCCGCAGCAGCCACATCCGCTTTGGTTGCCATACCGATATCAAACTTCACCTTAACAACACGCAAGTTTTCATCCGCCACAGCAACCTGTTGCTGCGCGCCACCGTATTGCTCCTCCAACTGTTGGATGCTGTGATAAATCGTACGCACCAATTTTTCCATCTGTTCTTTCGTGCTTGACGCTGATACAGCCGCTTTATCAATATCGATAGACTTGGCTTTACCCGGCTCGGTGCGCCCTCCCAAGGAATAGGAATAGGCGCTGTACGCCGCCTCAGCTAAATCCACTTTTTTCTCAGCAAGCCACACAGTCGGACTGTCATTGACAGCTTTGTTAATGACAAAATCGACGTCATCGGTCTTCATTTTCTCAAAGGTTGGATTATCGAGTAATACGGGGCGTTCCTCCGCTTTTAACCCAACCAAGATATTGAATTTCTGATAGGCGTCATCAAGGGCGCTTTCGGCAGCAGCTAACGCGGCTTCCGAGGCTGCGCGCGCTGCCTTGGCTTGAACCAGGGTGGGATTGTCGATCGTACCCACCTGACTGGCGGTAAAAGCATTATTGTATTGAATCTGCGCATTGGTCAGTCGAATTTTGCAGTTTTTTACTTTGTCTTGGGCTTGGATTAATCCATTGTAGAGTTGATAGGTCTGCATTACAATGGAGTCTTCTTGAGCTTCAAGGTTTCTTTTATTCATTCTCCAGGTTACATCGGCTTGACTTAAGCCCATAAATGCGCCGTACCATTGTTGATCCATCGAATATCCTACCTGAGAGGTCGTCTGATAGGTATCCTTCACGGAATCGCCTAGATAGTTGCGAACTTCATAGCTGCGATCCACGTCTAACTGTGCCGTCCGAAGGGACTTGCTACTTTTTTTGGCTTGATCAACAGCTTGCTGGAAGGTAAATTGTGCTTGGCTTTGGGCCGCATTCACGACGGTAGTGGTCGTAGCTGCCACGGCTGGCAGTGTCATGCCCAGGGACAAAAGGAAAGCAGAGGCGCAGACTACAAATTTACGCATAATAGTCACCTCAAAAAATTTACGACCAGTAGTTCACGCTGACGAAGTGGGAAGAGCCGGGTTCGAGATGAACCCGGCTCTTTTTTGATTGTCTTAAACAATCAATTAGTTGACAGTAACGGTTTGAGTAGCAGCATCCCAGTTGGCGGTGATGCCCAGCGCTTGAGCAACCCACTTGACGGGGAGCATGATACGGCCGGGATCCGCAACTTCGGGAGCGACATCCATGGTCATGGGAACACCATTGATGGTCAGAACGCTGCTGCCAACTTGCAGTTTGACAACGCGGTCACCTTTGATCAGGATAACCGACTGGTCATCAGCGTTGTAGGAGATGTTGTTGTCGTCCACACCAACGGCTTTCGCTACGAAGCGAAGGGGCACATAGGTGCGATCGCTCTTGATGTAGGGAGCGGCATCTATTACGGTTTCAACGCCGCCGATGGTCATCTTGCTTTCGCCAATCTTGAAGGTGGCGGTGCGTTTTTGGTTTTGGTCAGCAGGGGTGATGACCTTACCTACAGCCAGCTTGACAGCCCAGCTTTGATCGAATTCACCGGAGTCAACAGTGGTGCTGGAACCGGATGTGCTCGAGGGCAGGCTGGAGTAGCTGGTGTATTCGGAACCTTGATAGTAAATCGAGGTAGCGGTCTTGTCGTTTTCGACGATCGCGTTGCCACCGATTTTCGCTTCAATGGTACCTTCGGGAACGCTGCGGTCCAGGTCGACCTTGACGTTGGAGATCTTAATCTTGGAAGCTTTGGTACCGCTGGACTTGATGGGAATGGTCAGGGTGGTGTCATCGTCCGTCTTGGCGATGCCGTCTTTGTCGAGGTCAACGTCACCTTCGACAACTTCAACGGTCGGAACAGCGCTCCAGGTTACACCGTCAGTCAGTTTGACTTTCAGTTCACGGTAGCCGCTGCCGCCCAGCTTGTCATCCATGATGTTGCCTTTATCGGTTTCAGCAATGATGATGTCGTTCAGCGGTTGCTCTTTCACACCAACGCGAAGCTCTTTGGCGTCGTTCGTGGCGGAGACGGGCAGAGTCGCTTTGGAAACAACCAGTTCGCCTTCAGCGCCAGCGCGTCCGGACACTTTGGCTTTGATTTCGCCGTCAGTGTTGCCCTTGACGGAGAGGTAGAACTGAACTTCCAGTTCAGCTTTGGTCTGGGAGGGAGCGCCGGTGTAGTTGATTTCTACATAGCTGTCTTTACCGTCGATTTTGGCTTTGACAGCGGACTCGGCTTCCCAGCCAGTGGTTTTCGCGGTGTATGTTTTGATGCCGGTGACTTTTACCCAAGTCGGGAAGTCAACGCGAACCTTGCGGTTTCCGGTCAAGGAACCAGCAATGTTTTCTTTGATGTTGATCTTGGCAGTTTTGGTGTCATACTGACCGGCAACTACGTTTTCAACATCGCCGACCAGCTTGACGGTCGTGCCGAAATCAGCGTAGTTCGCAACGACGATATCGGCGTCATCAACGTTGTCAGCCACTTTGCCTTCGATGCTAGCGGTCACATCACCAAAAGCAGCGTCGGAGTCAGGCGAGATGATCGGGTTGACTTCAATGATACCACGGTCCGTCGTCGTTGCAGGCAGGGTGCCGTAGACGTTCAGGGTGCGGCTATCCGTGTCGAGGCTGGTGGTGAAGGAAACGCCGGAGAAGCCACCGAGACCGCTGACATAGGAGTCGCCGGAGGCGGTGCCAGTGGAAGTAGCGTCAACCCATTTGAAGTTGCTGGGGAGCTTCACGGTGAAGAGGGGGGTACCGGAGGTAGCGGTTACAGCACCGATGGAACCGGCATAGTTCTCTTCGATGCGGATGATGCCGCCTTGGCTTCCGCTGTTGTCGCCGATCGTTTCGACCTTGACGCAGGAAGCGGTGGTCTTTTGACCGGTGGCAACACGACCGATGACGTATTTGCCGCCGCTCAGACCGGAGTCAAGAGCGGTAACGTTGGCTTCAATGTCGCCGCCGTCGAAACCGTCAATTTTGACGTAGGGCTTGATGGCAACGGAGTCGGATGCAGCAACGCCACTAGACGTTGCGTACTCGGAACCAGCGGGGGGCAATTTGATGGTCAGCGTGTAGTCGCCGCTCTTCGCAACAGTCAGGCCATGGTTGCCAGAACTGCTAAGTTGGTTACCGTTCCAGAAAACATACTTGTAGACGTCGCCGCCGATGGCAGTAGCGCTGTCATCGAGTTTCACGCCAGAGGGCAGGGTGTACATAAAGGAAGTGCCAGGCTGCATGTCGCTCGGGGTGTCGCTGTCTTCTTTCAAAGTCAGTTTACCGAGTTCTTGTTTCGTCGCGTCGTCGGCGATGCTCTTCACGATGTCGACCGAGTTGTTCGTCATCGCGAACGCAGAGGGAACCATCAAACCAGTCAGCAGACCGGCCGCTGCCAGAGAGGCAACGAATTTTTTCGTGTAGCTCACCAATGTTCCTCCTCTTATTTGTTGTGTTAATTCGCATGAACTTCAGCCGGGAACATAATTCCGCCTAACTGAAATCCTTACGCATTCTTAGACAACCCAGAGGAGAGAAAGGTTCCCTCTACGTCGAAAAAAAATCAAAAAATTTTCTTTCCGTTATGTTCTGTTTCGCCTCTTATATTTCTCCATTTTTTATGGCGAATCAAACTCTTCAAGCATGAGAAAGTGGAGCAGAAGCCGGACGAATCCGGCTTCTGCTCCCATATTATCTCTCTTAGTTAATGGTTACCGTTTGGGTGGCGCCATCCCACTTGGCGGAGATGCCCAGGGCTTGAGCAACCCAGCCAACCGGCAGCATGACACGGCCGGGGGCGACGATCTCGGGAGCGGTATCCATCTGAATCGAAACACCGTTGACGGTCATGATGTTGCTGCCGATGGTCATTTTCACGACGCGGTCGCCTTTGATGAGGACGACGCTCTGGTCATTGCTGTTGAACATCATGTTGCTGTCATTGACGCCGACAGCTTGGGCCACATAGCGGACGGGCAGGTAGGTGCGGTCATTTTTGATATAGGGGGCTACATCCATCGTCGATTCCACACCGCCGATGTTCAGTTTGCTGTTGCCGATTTGGAAGAGGGCGGTGCGTTTTTGTTCGCCGGGAGCCGGGGTGATGACTTTGGCCACGGTCACTTGGACAGCGGTGCTTTGGTCGAATTCGCCGGGGTCGATGACGCCGGCATTGCCGGATACTTCTGCGCCGGTGTTGTCATAGTACTTAGCGGCGTCTTTGTCGTTTTCCACGACGGCGCTGCCTTTGATCTTGGCGGTGACGTCACCTTCGGGAATGGTCCGGTTAAGGTCTGCTTTGATATCGGAGATCTTGACCTTGCTGGCTTGGGTACTGCCGGCTTTGACAGGGATCGTCAGGAAGGAGCCGTCCTTGGAGATGTTGTCCGTATCCAGTTCCAGGTTGCCTTCGACCACTTGGACGGTCGGGGTGGAGGACCATTCGACGCCGTCAGACAGTTCCACCATGATGTTCCGGTAGGCGCCGTCAATCTTGTCGCTCATGATCCGGCCTTTATCGGTCTCGGCGATGACGATATCGCTCAGGGCTTGGTTCTTGACGCCGACGCGAAGCTCCCGAGCTTCGGCGGTGGCAGTGACGGCTTGCACGGCTTTGCCCAGAATGGCTTCGCCTTGGGCGCCGGCACGACCGGATACAACAGCTTTGATATCCCCTTGGGCGTCGCCCTTCACGGAGACTTCCAGCGTTACTTCGAGTTCGGCTTTGCTGGTTCCGACGCCGTTGCCGGTGTAGGTGAACTCGATATAGCTGTCTTTGCCATTTACGGTCGGCTCGACAAAGGCATCACTGGCGCCCGTTTTGACGTCCCAGTTTTTGATGTTGGTCACTTTGACCCAAGAGGGCAGATCCACGCGAATTTTACGTCCTTTGAACAGGGAGCCGGCGATGTTTTCTTTGATGCTGAGCTTGGTCAATTCGTTGTCATACTGACCGGCCAGGGCGGTTTTCAATTCGCCTTTGGCGGCGATGGCTGTGCCATAGTCGGCGTAGGTAGCCACAGTGATGTCGGCGTCGGACACGTCGCCTGTTTTTCCTTCTACAGAAGCGACGATATCGCCGTATTTCGCATCAGAACCGACATTGATGCCAGGGGTGATTTCAATGATGCCGCGGTCGGCGCCGGTGCCGCTGAGGTCGCCATATACCTTCAGGGTGCGGTCGCCATCGACAACGGTCGTGAAGGTGACGCCGCTGAAGCCGGCCAGGCCGTTGACCAGGGTGTCGTTGGCATCCAGAGCATCGTCAATCCATTTGTAGTTGTTGGGCAGTTTGACGGTAAAGAGGGGGTCTTTTGTGGTATCCGTCGCCGTTACTTTCTCCAGCGATCCGGCATAGTTTTCTTCGATGCGAATGATACCGCCACGGGCATCCTGCTCACCAATGGTTTGGACTTTGATGCAGGAAGCAGCGGTCTTCTGTCCCGTTGCCACACGGCCGATAACATACTTGCCGCCGGTGACGCCGGAGTCAAGGGGATTAACGGTCGCTTCAATATCGCCGCCGTCAAATCCATCCACTTTAATCAGCGGTTGAATGGAGATCATGTCTTGGATATTGTTGTCCTGGAGGCCGGAAGGCGTTTGAATCGTCAAGGTGTAGTCGCCGCTTTTGGTAACAGTGAATCCATAGTGACTGCCACTGTTGGAGAGTGGTTTGACGCCATCAACGGGGTCGTTGTAGTAAACCATATCGTAGACAGCGTTAGAGGCAAACTTGATTCCCGAGGGCAGTGTATAGGTGAAGGAAGTCGCTCCTTGGATATCATTGGTGAAATCGCTATCTTCTTTCAAGGTCAGTTTGCCCAGCTTGACACTGGTCGCATCGTCTGCGATGCTCTTTACAATATCAACAGAGTTGTTGGACATGGCCATCGCTGCCGGAGTCAGCATCGTCGTCATGATTAAGGCTGTGGAAATAGAAGCGACTGTCTTTTTCAGCTTGTTCACAAAAGTTCCTCCTACATTTTAGTGATTGCTTTCTTTTTCTCTTCCGGTCTCTTGGCTTTGTGCTGTCGTCTTTATCGCGGCAGCATCCCCCCTTTATCTATCGTCATCAGGTCGATTGGTTGTCTGTTTGCCGTCTGATATAAAAGTTCGCGCCGTCTGACCCCTTTCTGTCCATCGCCATTCATCCATTTTATTCCTTATCATCTCTGCACCGTCAGGTAGTTGTGTTCTCTTTCGCAGAACCGATATAATGAAGGTACTTAAAATCAAAAGGAGGGGGTTTCATGGCTACACGTTTTCTAATTCAGTTATTCGCAATGACCATCTTCTTTCTGTCTCTTGTCCCTGCTGCCCTCGCTTCAATGGAATGGCGTTCTACAGGGCCGCAAACTCCTGCACAGGTGATCAAAGCTACGAAGGATCTGCCGCCGGAACAGTACTATCTATTGATGGACGGCAAACTCTACCGGGCCAACAGTGATGATGCGTTTACCTTGCTTAGCAACGACAAGGTCTGGGACACTTATGTCAAGGACGACGGAACCCTGTATGCGCTAAAGGGAGCGGATAAAAAGTCCTTGACGATTGAGAAATGGGACAACGCCCTGCAACAGTGGTCAAAAGTCTGTAATGCCCCAGAGGACACCGTACATTTTGCTGTCGCCTCGAACGGAGCTGTCATTTTCGGGATCAATCGTCCCGGCACGCACATATGGAAACTGAACTTGACCCCGGCCGGCGACGCCAACTGGATCCAGAAATCCGAAAACGGCGGATACCGTTTTGCATCCACTCCTGATGGGATCGTCTTCACCCGAGAAGAACAAGAGGTGGGCAACAAACGCAGCACGGATTATGGTTCTACATGGCGGACTGTTCAGGGAGCGGAAACCTTTGAACAGTACTACGTCTCGCCGAATTACAGAGAAGACGACTCCGTCTTCGCAATCAGCGGTCACGGGAGGGTATATAAGTCCACCAGCCGTGGCGAGGCTTGGACCGATGCGACGGACGGAATCGAGCAGCATCCTCCCTTTACCGCCTTGGCCTTTTCGCCCAGTTTCAATCAGGATCAGACGCTGTACGTGGCGGATAAAGAGGGAAAGCTCTATATTTCAAAAGATCGCGCAGCTTCCTGGGCTTCTATCAATGTGCATCTCCCCGGAGGACAGACCTTAACCAGCCTGGTTATCTTGCCGAATCAAAAGATTGTCGCCGGAACCGACAGAGGCCCTGTGCTTCTGAAAGACACCACTCCCGCCTCATCGAAACCGCCGAAGACGCAGAAGGAACCTATGTCGGTTACCTTTACCCTCGGCAAAGACACCTACCGGATCAACAATGACGAGTGGCAAATGGACGCGCTTCCCTATTATAAAAATGACCGTCTCTATGTGCCGGTCCGATATCTGTCCAATGGACTCGGGATAACTGACAAGAATATTCAATGGAATGATGAAACCCATGAAGTGACACTGACCAGAGGCGCTCAGAAGGTCAAATTGTACACAGACAAACGGGTAATGCTCGTAAATGACAAGGCCACGTTGATCGATGTCTATCCTGAGATGACGAATGACCGCCTCTACCTGCCGATGCGCTGGGTTGCCGAGGCTTTTGGCGCCACCGTCTCCTGGAACGCCTATGACCGCGCAGCTACCCTCGTTTACGAAAAAAACGCAGAATGAAAGGAATGAGTGGAACTTTCCACTCATTCCTCTTGTCTAATGTAATGTCACTGGTTTTGTTCTGGTGATTGATGGGGGAGAGGAATTCTGTCTGATCATAAAGATCTCATCCTCGCCGCCCAGTCCGGCGACAGCCAAGCGTTTTCACAGCTCGTGGAACTGTACCAAAAACGTGTCTACGGTTTAGCCGTACACCTGACCGGTAATCTCGATGATGCGAATGATTTGGCGCAAGAAGCGTTCATCCGCGCCTATCGATATATCGGAAGCTTCCGGTTAGAGTCCGATTTTGGCACTTGGCTGCACCGGATTACGGTGAACACGTGGATCAATATGAATCGCAAAGGCCGCAATGTGGTCATTGAGTCTTTGGATGAGGACTGGAATGACAGCACCAAGGCCAGTCGAGAGGTGGCTGCCACGACAGGCGACCCGCTCGAAGCCTTCGAATCGGCAGAATTCAAGACCATGCTTCATCAGGCGCTCCAGCAGTTGTCCGATGAACACCGGACCGTCTTGGTTCTGCGAGAGATCTACGATTATTCCTATGAAGAGATTGCGACGGCGACCGAGACTTCTCTCGGCACGGTGAAGTCTCGCATCAACCGGGCCAAGTCGCAGATGCGCAGTGTCTTATCATCGTTAGCCGGTCAGTTTGGCTTTCTTCTGCCTGGTGAGACGACACAAAGGAGGTGAGCATCATGAAGCCCGTTCGTAACGGCATGACACAAGTTCATGAGTTTGAGTTGTGGCGGCAGGCCGAACTGGCGTTACGGCAGCTTCCACTGGAGATGCAGCCTCCTGATCGTTTTGCCGCTCAAATAATGGAACGCATCGCCCGGGAACAGATAACACCGCTTCCCGTACCGTCGTCATCAACCCGTCCGGTTGATATGCGTCGCTGGGTGGCTTCCGCCGCTGTATTTCTGCTGGCCCTTGGGACAGGAAGTGGCGTCTATGTGGCGATGCAATCGTCATCGCCGACAGGTCCTTCTCCTTCCGTGGTGGCGCAACAAGATGTTGTTCCAGACTCACTGCCGAAACAAAGTGCAGGGGATGTCAGCAAATCTTCTGTAGCGAATGGCGAGACCCCGAGTCAGGCAGACGACCTGTCTGGGAATTCTCCTGCCAACGCTCCCAAAGTGACCGTTCAGACCCCACAATCGTCGGTAGGAAAAAGCCAACCGTCGGTTGCGCCGGTCGCTCCCCCACCGGATACGGCAAACGATCTCTCCGTAGCCAAAAGTGAGAGGACCTACCTGTTAAGCAAGCCCATGGTCATTCAACGGACACTTCTTCGCTATCGCGTCGCTTCTCTTGACACCAGCGTCGAAGCCGTGAAAAAAGCAATCGCCCAGGTCAACGGACAGCTTGGCAGTGTGAGCTTGCAGCAGTCTCAAGGACTTACCATTCAGAACCTGACGGTTAAGTTGCCGCCTGATCGACTGCAAGCGTTTATTCAGGCGCTCTCACTTGGCGCGCTGGTGGAAAACAAGAGCGACAATCAGGATGTGACGAACAGCTATCAGGATATGGTAACACAGGTCAATTTCCTGAAAGGTCAGTTGAGCACGACCCCTGCGGCGCAACAACCTGCCTTGTCAAATAAGATTCAATCGTTAGAACGGCAAATTACTACCTTGGACCAGGAATCAGCCACGCATACCGTGGTTCTGATGATGGAAACAGAAAATGGACAATGATGCTACCGATTACTAGACTGTCGACAACGAACTTTGTCGACAGTCTTTTTTTCTGGCCCAAATTAGGTTCGTCGGCGGGGAACTTTGGGAATGTCAAAATTGGGTTAATGTGTAGCAAGTTAGGCTGTGTCATTATTGATTTTTTTGTAATTTCGAGATATATTAGGAAATAAATATTTTGCAAGGAGTGGTGATTATGGTGAATCGGAAAGTCGTGATTGGAGCATTCGTTCTCTTTCTACTAACACTGACCTTTGCATCGAGCGCATTTGCGGCCACAAATAACAGTGTCAGTGACCTCCCCGTTGTCGACGCCGACAAGAATGAACAAAAATTAGGGGTTTTGTCTTTACAGGAGGATCCCGATTTCCCAGAGGATCTTCAGTCTAACGGTACGGTAACGATTGAGTTTCCACCAGGAGTGACGATTGACGACACGTCAGTTAGTGTAGAGAAAATGGTCTATTGGCAAGTATATCCAGACGAATTTGATGTGATTACGCACTTCGGTGGTCAAGTAAGAAAAATTGACGATTCTGTGTTACAAATCACCCTACCCAACACGTCACGTCAAAACAGAGAAGCCATCACCATAACGCCTTACGTCAAAGTGGGCACTATTTTAGGGGATAACATCGAGGTTCGGATTGACGGTTCCGACGCGGGAATTACCAACGGGACATACGAATTAGCGAAAGTTAGTTCCCCCACAGATCCGAATAAACCCATAATTCTTTTTAACTTATCTGATCCGGACCTGTCTATAGACGGTACAATGGCAACGATAAGCACCAACGTATTTCCCTTAAGTTCAAAGGGAATTGACCGTCCAGCTACAATCGCATTTCTTTTACTTGACGGAAACGAGCCCATTCAAATGGCCGCACTGACAGGCGACTTAGTAAATAAACGTCTCCAGGCTTCTTTCCAACTTACGAAGAACCAGAATTATTCCTTCAAATGTGTTGTCTGGGAAGACGTGAAACACCGCAGGCCATTGTCATCTGAAAAAACAGTTTCCATTTCGCCCACAATGCCTTAATCATCCATTTTACACTACTAGAAGAAAACACCGCTTCTAAGTCTGACGGCTTAAAAGCGGTGTTTATCTTTTGTCCGGTGGATAATGGCTACTGTCCACTTTCCATTTGTTTGTACCTGTCAATTTTTCGTATCAACTCGTCCAGTAAGACGGCGGCTAATGCTCTCGTCGCTGGTTCGTCCGATTTAAGCGACTCACTTTCTTCTACTTGGGACCCGTCCGAAAAACGGTCCGGAAATCCCATACGTGCTCGCTTCTCTTGAACAAATTGCAATAGTTGCTTTCCTGTGACGACGCCTGGTTGCATCCAAAAACCACTTTCCGCTGCGCTGGTTTCATCTCCGCCAAAGAGTCGTCCATAGAGCAGCCGCAACTCCTGCCGGTCAATGGGCTCATCGGGACGGAACGTCCGGTCCGGATAGCCGCGGATGATTCCCCGTCTCCACAGATGGGTCAGGGATTTCTCCGCCCAGTGTCCAGAGAGGTCTTTAAGCTCCCCGCCATTCCGTTTTGGTATGGTCATATACCTACCGATCACCTGCCCACCCGCAGAAGTCGCCACGATTTGGTACCCGCTCTCTCCGGGACTGGGCACTGTCCACCAGGCATATTCCCCGTTGGCGAGCACAGGCACATGGATTTTTTCATTTCCTAGGCTGGGATAGATCCATATGTCGGTTCCGTTGGTCTTGCCAAGAATAAACAACTGTTGATCGACGGGAATAAGCGATGTGCTCAGGGTGATCTGCGGCTCATTGGACGGTTTCCCTGTTCCAGCTACGGTCACCGCCCCGGCATAATGAGCTCCGGCGCTCGCCGGTTCGGCAATGGGCGACCATTGGATCGTTGCGCCAGACGCGATCAGTTCGGCCGGTACAGGCAAGCCTTGCTTGGTTACAGCCGTCAGAGAAAATAGCGGTATCCGCTCATTTTTAGCGGTCACGATCTCTTTTTTCCGTTTGTCATACTGCTGGACCAAGGCCATGCGAGGCGCGGCGCTCTCAATGATACGAAGCGCTTGTATTTTGTTGTCGCTGCCGAGCGTCATCCATCCCCATGCGTCAATTGGAATCGCCGTGAGATCAACGGGCATATCCCAGCGTTGTAGCACGGCATCCGGCTTTAGCTCACAACGGTGCAACCGTTGAAACTGGTCGGTGAAGTAGATCAGCCTGTCTTTCGCTGAGGCGAAAACGATCTTTCCCCAGAGAGACTCGCTTGTGGCTGCCACGCCATAGGCTTTTTTATCCTGTCCGACGAGGTTCGCCTGTAAATAGTCGCCGCTGCGCAATTCCCGGAGGTCTACTTTCTCACCGTTGCGCCGTATCGTTGCGCCGCTCAGGACGGGCAGTGCGCCGTACCCTTCCATCTCCATCTGATCTCTATCTGGAGACTTTGTCAGCAGGCCTTGCACGACCGTGCGCACAGACTCAATCTGGGTAACTTCCTGTCGTTGCGGGTCAATGGTCAGACGAACCTGGCTCCCCGGCAAAATCGTGTCAGCTTGGCGATTGGTCAGGATCGGCCCCGGAACAAAGGCCTCTCCTTCCGGTTTTATGACGGTATGGATGGGCAATCCCGGTGAGGCGTGATAGACTTTTTTGTCGCCGATCAACGTCAACTCTTCTTTTTCCGTTGACCATTGCTCAAGTCTTCCTTCTGTTTTTTGGTAAACCGCATCCACTTGCATGGCTTTCTGACTGCCCGGATGGATCCAGACAAAGGCGGCGGCGCCTTTCGCCTCAACGGGCCATATCGGTGTTCCCTGGCCGTTGACCGTGATTTTTGCTGCCGTATCAAGGGCATAGGCATGATCTGCCAACCTGGGCTCTATCGGAAGGATATAGTTTTTGCCTCCGGCGACAGCCACCTCTGCGCCTTGCAATCGTACGGCCCGCGACATGGCATAGATGCATCGGGGAGACTGATAGAACTGGGTTCCCCTGGGGAAGGTCGCCTCAGCTTCTTTCTTCAACTGGTCATTGAATACCCATTGCAGCGCCACTGACTGATTCCGAGTCATCTCCTGCAAAGAGGCGTTGCCGGAGGGGCTGGATTCAAGTAACGGTTGCCCCATCACTAAGGCAAACGGTTGCTGGTCAACGGTGATCCGCGCGCCGGTAACAGTTACACGGTATGTGCCAGACTGGGGTTTTGCGATGATGACTTGCTCGACGTTGTTTTTCTGGTCCCGCCCGATTATACCCATGTGCGCATTGCCCGTATAGGTGGTCCCATCTGGAGCGGTAACGGTTACATCGAGATCATTGACGAGCCGTCCCTCTTGATCGATGGGGTCTGTCCAGGCGAGCGTGATTTTCAAGGGCGCTTGATCTGTCCATGCTTTCACTTCATAGCTTTTCTTCCCGTCAGGGCCAATGCCTTCTACATCGTCAATCGAGGAAAAGCTCCGCTCATTAAGGGATAATATGGTCCGGCCGACATCGAGGAGACCAAAGGTGGTTTTGTCGGCGGACTTGTTTTCTGTATAGTTCCGCGCCCCGTTGATCAGGGCAGCTTTCAACAATGCCGCGGAAGGATTCCTGTCCTCTATCTCCCGGTAATACTGCCGCAACAGCGCTGTCGCGCCACCGGTGGCCGCCGCGGCCATGCTTGTCCCCTGCATCCGGCGGTACAGGTGTTCTTCATCTTCGGGAACTCCGGGCAAACGCGGCGCTGTCGAGATGATGGCCATCCCCGGCGCCAGCAGATCCGGCTTGATTCGCCCGTCTGTCGTCGGCCCCCGGCTGGAGAGCTCGGCCATCTGTTGGATATCGCCGCCGCCGGAGGAACCGTTCGGGCGGGCGCTGGCCGACGCGCCGACGACGAGGGCGTTTTTGCTGGTTCCCTCACAGGTCAGGCTGTTCGGATCGGGTCCCCTGTTTCCTGCACCGAATACGGCGAGAAAGTCTTTATGCAAGAAAGAAAACCGGTCTGTCTCCAGGGCTGTTTTGTTGTATGTATTTCCCGGCGTTCCCCATCCGTCTACATGGATGTGGGCGTTCGCTTTGTAGGCGGGTTCGTATAGTTTGCTTATATCTTCCGGCGGCGCCACTTGGCCCGATTTGTCGATGATCCCCTGGATATAGAGGCTCGCCTGCGGGGCGACACCTCGATATTTTCCTTGTGACGCCGCGCCCGTGCCGGCGGCGATGCCGGCCATGTGGGTGCCATGTCCGCTGTCGTCGGCGATGGGTCCATCGGCCCAGGACTTGATGTTCAGGACTTTCGGCACGTTTCCCGGCAGGCTTTTGAAGTCTGGATGGAGATCATTCATATTGCCGCTGTCCAGCCCGCTGTCGGCGATGGCGATGACCTCTCCCTGCCCTTGAATCCCTTTTTTGTGGATGACCTCCGGCACAGCCACCAGCGACGCGCCGATGATATCCCGGGTCCGGTCGTTTAAGAGTTCGGGCCTGGCCTGCGTTGTCGCCGTCGCCGCCGTAGGCGCTCCCGCCGCAAAGGCACTCTTCCCCATGGGCAGTCCGCCCCAGGTCAGGACAAGGATCAGGCCCATCGCTATTGATCTTCCCAGGGAGCCGACACGTTTCATTGGTCTCATCTCCCAATCGTGGGGCTTTATCGCTTCCCTTGTCGCAGCACGGCCCAAACGAACCGCGGCAGGTTTAGCTGCCGCTTCCACCGCGCCGGTTCTTTGACAAGCCGGTAGAGCCATTCCAGATGCCACTGCTGGCACCATTGGGGCGCTCGCTGGACACGTCCGGAGAAGACATCGAGGCTGCCGCCGATGCCGATGGCAACGATGTCGTTCAGTGTGGTCGCCCGAAAAAAGTCTCGAATCCATTGTTCCTGTCGGGGCGCGCCCAAACCAACAAAAAGCAGGCGGGGCTTCGCTGCGTCGATCTGCAGGTGGAGCGCCGCCTGTTCTGATGCTGATATATAGCCATGGGCGGTGCCGGCGATTTGTAAACCGGGAAAACGGTCACACAAACGCCGGGCGGCTTCCTCTGCAACAGATCGCTCTTCCTCTGGGGAGGCCTCTTTCCGTCCAGGTTTGCCTCCATAGAAAAAGCAGGGCCAACCCTGTTTTGCCGCTCGGGCCAGGAGGTCGGCCATCAAATCGATGCCGGTGACTCGCTCTGCCACCGGTTTTCCGAGTATGGACGCTGCCCAGACCACACCGATCCCGTCGGCAGTGACCAGGGAGGCTTCGGAGAGCAGTTGTCGTATGGATGGGTCATGGTGGGCGCTATAGAGGATTTCAGGATTTGCTGTGACGATTTGATGGCGACCGCCTGATTTGATCCGTCTTTCGATTTCCTGAATCGCCCCCGCCATCGTTAGCCTGTGCACCGGTGTTCCGAGGATATTTACCGTTTCAAGGATATTTGCCGTTTCGATGCTTCTGTTCCCTTCTATCCCGTTCATTTGCCCCATGGCTTTGTGGCCTCCACGCTATGGATTATCTCTCTGCCTTCCAGCAGTTGCAGGGCCATGCGGGCCGTTTTTTCAGAGCGCTCACTCATCTGTTCGGCCCAAAGGCGCGCTCTTTTCCTCTCCCCATCATAGTCGTCCAGTATCCGTTCCACTTCGACCATGAGTGTGTCCGGATTGAGCGGCGTCCCATCTCCAAAAGCCGGACGTTTCATCTCATTCATCATGTCTCTCACCTTGGGATCATAGGCGATCCCCACGACAGGCACGCCCTGCATGGTCGCAAAGATCAACGCATGCAACCGGACGCCAATCACCAGGTCCGATGCGCCGATGATGTCGATGGACTCTTGGAAGTCCGCATGATGTTGGATCACCTGGACAGACGGGTGCTGGAGCCGACTGGCCAATTCGATGCTGTACGGGGTGTCTTCTGTACGGTGCATCGGCAGAAAGGAAACGCGCCATCCCCGTGTGAGGAGGTACTCGGCGACGGCCAGCACCGATGATTCGAGTTCGGCAAAGTCCGGCCAGCGCCGCAGGCAAAAGACCGCCTGTTTGCGCCCTGTTTCCGCTGCACGCCGGCTCCCCTGCCTGTTGTATAAGGAGAACACAGGGTCCGCCGTTACGACAATGGGGGGGGCATTTACCCCCCACTGGCGCAATCGCTCTTGTGATGCAAAATCTCGCAGTGTGATTAAATGGGCTTTGTTGGCCACCATGCGGATCAATCTTTGGCCAAAGGCGCGACGCACAGGGCCGATCCCCTGGGCGTAAAACATCACTTTTCTTCGAAACAGACGGGCAAGCGCGATGACGAGCAGGTAGTATGGAATCGTAAGGACACCGGTCACATCCTGCAGGAGACTGCCGCCGCCGCTGATCACCAGGTCGGCCCGCAACAACGCCGTGATGACGGAAAAGGGGTTGTAGCGGTGTACCGCTTCCACCTGGTGCAGTCGTCGGGTGAAGGCCGGCTTTCCGGATAAGACGACGATGTGCACATCAGGACGCAACCGCTGCAGCGTTTCTATCATGGCTTTGAGCAGCGCCTCATCGCCTGCGTTGTCATATCCGAAATAACCGGAAAGTACAATTGTGGCCACGTATTTCCCTTCTCCCGGCACTAGAGTCCCGATCTAGCCGTATTTTAACACGACTGGTCTCCAGTTGCCAACCTGCGCCGCCCTTTCCCTTCCGATTCGCGCCCTCTCTCCTCTCATCGCGCTTGGTTCAAGAAAGAGGTGATCACCGTGGCGGCTTCGGCCCGCGTCGTCGAACCCCAGGGATCAAAGCGGCCATCGGGACGGCCGCTGATCAAACCGGCGCGCACCGTCTGGGCGACGCTGTCTCGCAAGTTCTCCGATGTATCGTACCAATCGGAAAAGTTCTCCGGTGATTTCCCGCTGCTCAACAGCATCCTTCCGTTGAGCGCTCGACCCAGCCAGGCGGCCATGTCTTGACGGGTGATCGGGCTGTCCGGCGAGAAAATGCCGCCGTCCGTGACGATCCCCTGTTGCATCGCCTGGCGGAGCGCGCCGGCAAACCAGGCGTCGGCCCGGACATCATCGAAGGGCACCGGTCCCGCCATCGGCGTGCTCTTGCCGACGACACGCATCAGCAGGGTGAGAAACTCGGCCCGGGTCATCGGCTTATCGGGATCGAAGACCTTTGACGCCGTGCCGTTGATCAGGCCGCGCCCGGCCAAGGCTTCCACCTGCGGGCGCGCCCAATGGCCCACTAGGTCGATAAAGGGCGCTTGCGCCGCGCTGCCGTAGAGATTCGCGCCTGTGCTCCCATAACCCTGAGCGCCGTAGGCTCCGTAACCGCCAGGATAGGTGCCATAGCCGCTGGTGGCCCCGTACTGGCTTGGATTATAGCCCGGTGTGTTCACGCTGTAACCCGGCCCGTACCCGGGTCCAAATCCTGGAGGGTAACCGGCGGGCGTCTGCTGCTGGGCCGAGTTGAATCCCGGGTATCCGTAACTGCCCGGTCCGACGTTTGGACTTGTGCCGGGAAACAACGTGCTGGCGCCGGTCGGTGTCTCGAACAAGGCGAAACGGCCGAACTCTTCGACCCGCGCGTTCACGGACCGGTCGGCTGTGTTGACAGAACTGGACACCTCTGACCAGGTGCTGCCGTTCAGCCGGTAAATCCTCAATGAAGCGGGATTGCTGACCCGCCAGTAATCGTAAAAGAAGGAGAGGTAGACGGGATCATCATTGAAATCATCATCGGAATAGCCGTTGTCGCTGTAGTTTGAGTATTTGATCAGGGAGAATTCGTAGGCCGAGCCGACCCGCACCTTTCCGGGCGGCGCTGACGCGGCGTTGTCCACGTACTCCTGTAGTCCCACGGCAGAACCGCCGGAATCTTCGGACCGGTCCAGGTATTTCGACGGGATCTTCAGTTCCACATCAGGCGTGCTGATCCGCACGCTACCGTCAGAGTACCCTTTGAAGGCGCCTCCTGCAAAGGCGACAAAGCGGTTTTTTTCCGTTTTCACCGATTCATCGCTACCGTCGATGTCCCCGGGGTTGATGAGGACGATGTCCGACGGAGACACAGTGAAATCCAACGCGCCTTCCAAGGCGTCGGCGATATGGGTGCGGTCTTTAGACCGGCCGGAACTGCCGGTGCTGCTGTCGTATTCATCGGTCCGTTCACTCGCCTCGTTCGAAGCGTTGCTTTCCCGCGCCGGATCGGTGCCGGATGTCGCTTTATAGGCTTTTACATAGCGGTTATACCGCGTGTCCGGCGTCAGGCCCGATTCCCGGAACGAAGTCTTGTTCGCGTCCACCCGGCCGATCAGGTCATCGTTCTCGTCGTAAATCTTGAAGCCGGTCTCGCCGTAGGAGTTGTCCGTCCAGGACCAGAGGATCTCCCGGCTTCCCTGTTTCGTGCCGGTCAGATCGCTCGGCGCGGCCAATTCCTGTACATCAATGGTCTGGGCGCTTGAGTTCGCCGTAAGTTCACCCGTCGGGGTAACAAGATAAACAGCGATTTTGTGGAGACCGTCCTCCAGCGTGACGCTTTTCGAGTACTGTTTCTGCGTGGTGTAATAGGTCATGGTATCCAGAACGACGCCGTTCGCATCGTTTTGCAGGTCGATGATCTTAAACTTGCTGTTTGCAGGCGCAGTGGCCGTATAGGTCCAGGCCACCTTGACAAGGTTTTTGCCGGAAACCGACAGGGTCGGCTGCGGCGGCGCGTCATAGGCTGCTTCAGCGACGGTCAGCGTATCGATCCGGGCCAGGGGACCCTCCTGTTTCAATGGCAACGACGGCGGCAGCAGCGCCGTCAGGACAAAGCAGAACAGGGTGATGGCGGCGATGGAAAGGGGTTTGCGGTAGACCACGAATTCACCTGCTTTCTCAATTCATGTTTAACAGGCGGTCACGATAGTCCTGCTTCATCGTGTGTTGGAGAAAGTCAACAGAGCGGACGAGCATGGCCGCCGCTTCGGCGCGGGTGAGCGTCTCACCGGGGCGGAAATAGCCGTAGGCGTCGCCGCTGATGATGCCCAGCTCTTGGGCCACATAGATGGAATCTCTCGCCCAGGGGCTGATGTCGGCGTCATCGTAAAAGGGCAGCGGCGAAGCGCCGGAGGGGGCCATCGTCGCCAAGCCAAGGCCGCGGACGATGGCCGTCGCCGCCTGTTCCCGCGTCAACAGGCCGTAGGGGTCGAACCGGGTGGAACTGACGCCCGTCAGGATGCCTTTTTCCTCGGCCAGCTTCACCTCGTCATAGCCGGAGACGGTCGGCCCCAGGTCGGCAAAGGGGGACGGTTGGGGCGTTGTCTTCGTTTTGTTGCGCGGCGTCCCTGTGGCGCCGTTATAGCCGCTGGCGCTCGCTTTCGTCGCCGGTTTTTTGGCGGTGACTTTTTCGCCCGGCGGCGGCAGGTTCGGATAGCCGGCCGTATAGGCGATCATGCCTTGCGGACCCTCCGGTGAGATGACGCCCAGGGTCTGGACAAAGGCTCTCGCGAAATCCAGCCGTGTGATCGGTTGGGAGGGCCCGAAGTAGCCCTGCTGCATCCCCCAGGCTTTTACACCGGCAAGTCGTTGGATGTCCCCCTCGGCCCAGTGGTTGCGGATGTCTTCGTAATTGGGCACAAACAGCCGGTGCACCTTCGGGGTCGTCTGCCAGGACCACTCCTTCTCGCCACGGTCACGGCTGCTGTTGTTCCACTGGTAGGGCAGGTCATACTTGGCGATGACGGCGGAACTCCCCTGTTCGTGGATGAGGTAGCCGCCGTTGAAGCTGATGTTGACGGGGTCGTTGGATTGGTAGGACATCTCCCGGTCTGTGGACAGGTTGATCGTATAGTCGACTTGCCCATCCCAGGATTTCGTCAGATCCGGTCCGGAAGCCGCCGCCGTGGTGGTGGTGCTCCCGGGGGTGTATTGAAGGATCTGGGTCGTGCGCTGTGTCTCCGAACGGCCCCAGTTGTGGTCATAGCCAACGGTGTTGGCCGAGACGTCCACGGTGAGGCGGCCGGCGGTCTTGTTGACGCTGTAGATCTTCCGGCCTTCCCAGTTGCCGCTGTAGTAGTCGACGACGGGGTGTTTGTCCATGATCGTCGATTTGTTCAGCCGGTAGTCTTCCAGCTTGTACTTGACGCCATCGATCTGGATGTTTTCGCTGAACTTATCCACCTGAGAGGTGCGCACCACCTGGTTCTGGTCCTCCCGGTTAGCGCTCATCTCGACAAATGTGGTGGAGCGGCTCAGTTTGTTTTTGCCCGTATCGTCGGCCAGGGTGTAGGTGATCTTCGTCGTCGTCGTGTCGCCCGTTCCCGGGCTGACGGTGACTTTGAAGGTGCCCTTCATCAGGACCGGTTCGCCCGTCACGAAGACGTATTCCGAGTAGTCATACTCGTTGGATACGCCGCCCTCGACGGTCAGGTTGCTCGACTCCGCTCTTGCCGTCGATGGGTTGACCAGGATCGAGGCGGTAAATCCCAGGAGGAGCACTGCGCTTCCGATGCCGCGGAGTAATTTGCCCATTGGCGGAAGTCGCCTCCCTTATTGTTTGAATATGAAGCGAGCTTCCCCGCTTTGGGAATCACGGATAAAGAGGCATGTGTCGTTGACGCGGAGGTTACTGTTATTGATCAGGTCACGCTTGTCGATGACGACGGCGCTGCTCAAGCTGACCGTGGGGGTTGTGCTGTTGGGCAGCCAACGGCCGCTGGCGTCAGACCAGTCGCGGACCTGCTCCAGGACGGCGGTTTTGTCAGTGCTGTTGATGCTCTTGATGCGCGCCAAGGTCGTCCGATCCTGAGGCGGCTGCTCGGTGCTCGGCCCGTCCGCTTGCAGGGCGATGGCCAAGACACTGCCGTTTTGAACGAAGGCGTACAGATAGGTGTCATCAAACTGGCCGGAAGGCCCTTGATCCAGGAAGTCGCTGATCGGGAGTCGCGACGGTGTGACGCCGCGGAAGTCATAGACGACGGTGTTGTAGGTCGGTTTGATCGAGTTGACCCCATCGGTTCCGGAGAAGCGGCTCCAACTGTTGTCTTTGTAACGGCTGTAGAGGTGGAGCACGATTTTCCCGTCTTTGTCCATGGAACGGATGGAGCCCTGCACCAGACCGTCCTCCACGTTGTTGGTCTGAATCTGATCTTTATCGACAGTGATCAAGGCGGCTCGATAGCCGCTGCGCGTCGCGTCGGCAAAGGCTAAGATGGGATCGCCGTTTTGCAGTTGCTTCGGATCGACGAGACGGCCATTGCGCAGGATGATCGTCGAGTTGTCGACAGAGAGGTAGTTGCCATCGACATTGAGGCGCAGGCTGCCTCCCGGCACGTCGAGTTTGCTCACGCGGTCGTTGAAGGTTTCCATCGTTCCGTTCAAGACGGCCAGCCGGGTGATCGTCTTTCCGTCAAAGCCGTCGCTGGCGCTGAAGATGACTTTCTGTCCTTTGCCGTAGCGCAGGAAGGATTCTTTGGAGATCGGCTGTCCGTTGATGCTGACGGCGCCTGTCTGGCCGATGCGGCTTTGAACCTGGCCGGCCTCGGCCACCCAGGTTCCGCCGGCAAACTTGCTCACTTCGCGCAGGGTCACCAGCTTGGTGATCGGATTGATGTTCGTGATCGTCCCTTGGTAGACGGCCTCGACTTTCCGGTTGCGCACAGGAATCTCGATGACAGCGATATCGCTGCCCCGGTAATCGGATAGGCGCAAGGTGACCGGATCGCCGAGGGTGAGATCATCGAGGGTGGCGAATTCCTGCCCTTGGCGGACGATGACGCCGGGGCCATAGGGATAGTAGGCCTCTCGTCCCTGCTCATCGGTGATCCGCACGCCGTTGGCCTCGATGGAGGACAGCCGGCCCTGGCGAATCTTGCTTTCGTTGGGAATGGCGCCAGGGTCGGCCACCGGCAGGTCAGCCGTGACCGTGGTGATCCGATCGCCGGCAGCCTCAACACGCAGGTAGGCGCCGCCGGGGATGTCGGCCATCTTCCGTTCCTCACCGCTGATCCAGATGTGGGCCCCCGGGCTCAGTTGCCCTTGCTGGAGCCGGCCCCAGGGATCGAGGATGACGATCTGGCCGGTCTGCGGTTCATAGTTCATCAGGTTGCCTTCGAAGCTCCGGCTGCCGGGCAGGATTTTCAGCAGGTAGGCGCCGCTGATCTGCCCATTGATGGCGGGCAATGTGTACAGTTCGCCCTGATCGCCAGGCGCCAGCGCGTATCCGTCTTTGGCGCCATCCTTCCAGACGGCGATGCCTTCTCCCCAGGGGTTGTCAGTCGTGGCCCCGTTGATCTCCAGGGCCACCTTCTCCCCTCCCGGGCCCACGAGGTGGATCCGGCGGGCGCTGGCGCCGCCCGGCGCCGGATCGGTGTCATCGATATCATTGACACTGACGGGAAGGATGGCGCGATTCTGCGCCGGCAAGGCTTTCTTCAACCCGTTGACCAGGACGAAGGCGCCTTCGGCCCGGGTGACCGGCTGTTTCGGCAGGAACACCATCTGGCCCTTTTGCATGCGGCCGTTGATCAACCCTTCCCGCAAGGCCGACTCTATGTATGGGACGGAGTCGGCGTTCAAAAGGTTCCAGTCGGCATAGGCGTAGGTGTTGACGGGGCCCTCTTTGATGGGAGAGAGTTGCAGGGCTTTTGCCACCCACAGGGTCAGTTCTTCCCGTGTGACCGGGTCATCCCAGGTCCCCGTCAGCGGCCTCGCCGGATTGCCGAAGAGCCCTTTCGCCTGGGCGACGTCAATGATCCGCCGTCCCCATACCGACCAGGTGTCGCCGGTCAAGGGGCGTTTCCCCGGCGTCTGCAGGTCCGGCATCCAGCCGGTCAACTGGGCGATGCCCAGCAAGGCGTCCCGTTTGGAAAGCGGCGCGTCGGGGTTGGCCTTGCCCTGGCTGTCGGCGACGAGAAGTCCGTGAAGACCGGCCATGAAGAGGGGCTCCTCGGCCCAATGACCGGCCGTATCGGTGAAGGTCCCGTTTTGGATCAGGTTCTGGGCGTAGGGAACGCCGGCGATCTGGTTGGGCAGCACCGCCTGGGCCGCCGCCG
Organism: Heliomicrobium gestii; assembly: GCF_009877435.1. Taxonomy (NCBI): domain Bacteria; kingdom Bacillati; phylum Bacillota; class Clostridia; order Eubacteriales; family Heliobacteriaceae; genus Heliomicrobium; species Heliomicrobium gestii. Next base: position 180,940 of record NZ_WXEX01000006.1, read on the forward strand.
CCGGTGCTGCCATGAGCAGCGTTGTCGGCAGCGGCGTCAGCAGCAAGGCCGCGCTTACGCACAGGGCGTGAATTTTACGTGTTTCTTTCCTCATGAATGAATTGCACCTCTTTTTTATCGCGCCGTGGTGCGCTTGGGTTAGTCGGCGAAGACGGCGTAGTAACCGGCGCGGTTTACGGCGGCCGACACCGCAACCGGATCGACGAAAGCTTCCACCCGGGTCCATGTGCGGCTCATGCCGTCATAGTAGTAGAGGCTGGGCATTTTCCCGGCCGGCGGCGCCTGGTAGTTGAGTGTCAATGAGAGGGCCTGGTTGAAATAAGCCGGCGCGAAGGCGTCCTTGTCTTTTTCATAGATCAGTTGGATTTCATAGACTTTGGAGATGGGTCTGCGGAAACGGTTGCTCAGCAAGGCCCGTTCCGCCTGCTCGGCCGGCGCCGGTCCCACCTGGACGGTGCCCTGGCTGTCGGTCATGTTGCCGGCGTTGTACCGGATCGCCAAGGGCGGGATCAGCACTTTCCATTCGCCGCTGTCAAGGAGCACCGGATTGGCGTAGCCTTGCGCGTCAGGCGTAAAGGAGACGGCTTTTGTCTTGGCAGCCCCCATGGCGCCGCTCCGCAGGTCATAGTACTTTTCAACCTTCTTGCGCAGGATCAGTTTGGCCCCTTGGGGGGTGGTCACGATCTCGCTATCGGACTGTCCAAAACCGTCAAAGCCGCCTTCATCGGTCGTGGTGGCCGAGACCTCTTCCGAGTAGGGCCCGGCGCCGAGCGATGAAATGGCGCGCACACGGAACCAGTACTTGGTCTTCGGGATCAGCCCTTTTACGAGGGAGTACAGCTGATCGCCTTGCTTGTGATCGGTCGAGATATTTTCATAGAGGCGGTAGTTCCCCCGCTCCCCTTCGGACACTTCCACTTCATAGGCCTTGGCCATGTTGACGGCCGGCCAGGAGACGCGGATGGTGTCTTTGCTGACGGCTTTGGCGATGATGACTGGCGCTTCTTCCGGCAGGCCTTCATCTTTGTAGTAGGTGAATCCGTTCGTCAAGGTGTGGGAATTGCCATCGGGGTTGGTGACGGTGACATCGACGACAGCTTTGGTGGTATCGCCCGAGATGGCCGGGCCGGGCGGCGTCTTGACGCGGATGACGCTGTCTTCGGCGGAGAGGACCGTCGCGGCCGCCGTGCCGAAGGTCACTTTTGCGCCGGTGACAAAGCCCCTTCCGTTGATAACCACCTCGGTGCCGCCTGAGACAGGACCGGCGTTGGGCTTGATCGATTCAATCAGCGGCATCGTGGTGTAGGTGAACTTTTGGTACAGATGCCCTTCCGAACCATCGGGGTTGATGACCGTGATGTCCACCTTGCCCACCTCATGGGGCGGGATCAGGATGGAGAGCTCTTTCGGGGTGACGTTGGTGACGGTCGCTTCCACCGTGCCGAAGAGCACCCGCGGCGTTCCGCCTTCTTGGACGAAGCCTTTGGAGTTGGCATTGATTGCGGCGGTGATCACCGCCGGCAGGTTGCCGTCGGTGGGGGCGCGGTCCGGCGTGATGCCCACCAGGTCCAGGCCGCCCTTGGGTTTGGTGTAGATAAAGGGCTCGGCGGCGACGCCGCTGGTGCAGTCGAGGCGGTTGACGGCCATCACTTGCACGGGGAATTCATTCTTGTCCCGCCAGGCCGCATCGGTCGGCCAGGGATAGGCGGGCAGGACGACCTCCCACTCCCATTGGTCCGTCGAACTGTTTCCCGGCGTGATCAGGCGCACCGGTTCGTTGCTCAGGTCTTTGTTCGGATCGGCTGGGTAGTTGATGGCTGTGTTGGCGTTGTTGGGCATCACCCGGATGCCGCCGAAGACGAAGTAGGGCCACTGTTCTTTTTTGTTCCAATCGATGAGCAGGTTCGTCATCTTGATGCGCACCGGTGTGCCGCCGATGGCGGAGCCGCTGGCCGGTTCGATCGAGTTGATGACCGGTCCCTGTTCGTCGTTGAACATGCGGAATTTTCCGCTCCAGACTTTTTCTTGACCGTCCGGGTTGAAGATATGGATTTGAATCCGGTTGTTCGGGTCATTGGCGTCATAATAGTTGAAGAGTTTGCTTAACAGCGGAACGGTGACGCGGTACACACCGCGACGGGTCGTCGAGTCATAGGTGACCACTTGGATGCCTGTGCCGGCGACGGCGTTGCCGTTGGCGTCTTCCCCGATGCGCGTTTTGGTCACGTCATAGGGACCAGTGCCGGCGGGGCGGTTGCTCTCGCCGAAGCGGACGATGAATCCGGTTCCGTCGTAAACAAGGTCGGTGGCGTCGATGTAGACGACCGGTCGTGTGGGATCGTCCACGTCGGCGCCGCAGGGCGAGATCGAGTTGATGCCGGGGTTCGTCCCCACGTAGGTAAAGCCGTTTTTCAATGTGGCCGTGCCGAAGTCCCAGTTGGTGAGGGTGACGTCTTTGGTCCCGGTGCTGTTGACGGGGACGACGGCCTCAATCGTTTGTTCGTTCAGCTTTTTCACCGAGGTCGCCGGGACGCCGCCGAAGGTCACTTGCGGGAGAACGGTGATCGTCGAACCGGGGGTCAATGTCTTGGCGCCTTCAATGGTCTGGAAGGTGATTGGCGCTGACGTGTCGTTGCGGATCGTGTCGCGGAAGTCGGTACCTTTGATGACAACGGTGATGCCGCCCGTCGTGGCGCCGCTGTTCGGGGTCACCGAGGTGATCGTCGGTGTGCTTCCCGGCGCAACATAAAGGTACCCGTCTGCCTCGGTAAACCCGGAGCCGCCGTCCGGGTTGGAGACGACCACCCGTTTCCATCCCGCCGTGTGGGCCGGCGTGCGCACATAGACGTTCTTGTAAGCAGCGCCGTTGCTGGGATCGGGATCATCGGACGTGGGCAATACCTGGATCAGGGTCGCCTCTTTTCCGCCGATGAAGATCTTGCCGCCATCGCGGTAGTCGCTCACTTTGACGGTGATCTCTGTGCCGCCCGTCGTCGGGCCGTACCGGGGGGTGACGCTGTCGATCCGGGGATAGCTGTCAACCATCTTATAGGTATAGGCGCTTTTTAGAAGGGTCGTCGCGCCGTCGGGGTTCATGACGCGGACATCGACGGTGCCTGGTTGCCCATAGGGGGCTGGCGGGGTGAACACTTCAATGAGGTTGGCCGACACGCGGTGGGCTTTCACTTCTTGCGATCCGAAGTAAACGACCGTGTTATCGACCGTGTTGCCGTCGCTGCCGGCGCGTCCGTCGTTGCCGGTGCCGGGAATAAAGCCGCTTCCCAGAATGACCACGTAGGTGCCGCCGGTCACACTGCCGACGGAGGGCTGGAGGGTATCTGCTTTGGGGGTGCTCGATGTGTTTTTGTACTGGAAGCCCATATAGGGCGGGGAAGCGCTGGCGTCCCAGATGTTCATCACCCGGATGGGGATGGGGATGCCGATGTTGGTGTTGTCGTCGAGGAAAGGGTAGATCTCTTTGACGGCCGGGACGATGACATGCAGTTCCTTGTCACTGACCCGGGTGACCTTGCCTGGCCCGGAAACAGGTGTGTTGGCAAAGTAGACGACGGCGTCTTCGTCAAAGTCTTTGCCGGTGATGATCACTTCAATGTTGCCGCCCCTCGGCGATTTCGACGGGACGACGGAATCGATCTGGGGGGAGCGCTGGGGATCGCGGATGAAGAATCCGTCCTTGTAGGTGTAGCTTTCGCCGTCAGGGTTGGTGATGGTGATAAAGCCGTCATCGGTCGGGGTCAATGTTCCCGCCGGGAGACTGTCGGGCAGGTGGAAAAACAGTTCCGTCGGGGAGTTCCACTGGATGCTGTACACGTTGTCCACAACGGTATCGGGGACGGCGTAGTTGTTGATGCCGGCCTTGTCGTTGATCAGGATATGGATCCCTTTCATGAAGTCCTGGCCATAGAGCCGGACGATGTTGCCGCCCTTGGAGCCGATTTTCGACGGTTCCGGTTTGCTGATTTTCGGGAGGCTCAGGTAGGTGAACTGGACATCCTGTTCCTTCGTTTCGCCGCCGTCGGCGTTATGCACCTTGATTCGATAGGTGCCCGGTTCTGTCCACGTTGGGAAGGTGACCTCCAGGGTCTTGGGGTTGATGTACTTGACACTGCCCGCCGGCAGCGCCTGGTCGCCCACGAACACCTGTGGCGGTGTGCCGTTGGCGCTGCTGTAAAAGTCGGTCCCTCGCAGGTAGGTCTTGAAGGGCGTGTCCCGTTTTGTCTGGGCTAGCTTCGCCGGTGTAGCCGTGCTGTCGGGGTCGTCGACAAAACCGGAAAGGGTGGGCACGCTCTGGTAGGGCAGGTAGGTGAAGTATTTGTATGTACTCGTGCCGTAGCGGGTGATGACCTTCAGTTCCCATGAACCGGCCGGTCCAGGCGGCACTTTGACTCTCAGTTTGTTTTTTCCTTCAAGGGTAACCGTGCTGGAACTGTTCGACGTGTTTGATGGGCCGAAACGCACCTGCGGGTAGCTGGGAAGACCGGAGACCGTTCGGGAGGCGCCGTCAAATTGATCTTGGTCGAATTTATAGCCGTCATCATAGATGACGATCTCCTTCGGGTTTCCGTCGGTGCCGCGCCCATCGATGTAGGCCTGGCTGTCTGTTCCCTCGATCCGCAGTTGGTAGGGGTTCTTTACCAGCCAGAAGGCTTGCGGCTCGACGGAAAGGAAGCCATCGGTGTTTCGCACCCCGATCGAGACGGCTGTAAAGCCGGTCTGGTTGACCAGGTTCAATCCCGTCAACCGGACTTGGATGGATTGTTGCGTTCCTGTGGACTCATACTTTTCGATGGGATACTTGGTCCCGTTGATGTAGGCCTCCATGTCCTGAGTGCCGCTGGCCGTCTTGAAGTTGAGACCGGTGATCTTGATCAGATACCCTTTCTGGCCCGTCTGGTCGAAAAGATCGTCCGGATCGGCCGAGCCCCACTGTTTCTGCGGCGCCGATCCATCGGTCGGCGCGTAGGGAAACAGGTTTTCCACCGAATGGATGGTCGGCAGGTTGGGCGTGCCCCCCGGCCAGAAGTTCAAGGGACCGAAGACCTTTTGATAATACCGGTTGATCTCGACGGATGTGGCTTGACCGGTTAACTCGCTCGTCCCTTTGGCGATCTTGTTTTCTTCGCGAAGATAGGCGCTATAACTGCCGAATTTGGTTGTAACCGGAACGGGGAATTCGATTTTCGTTGAGTCGATAACAGTGGCCGTCTTCGGCGGCGAGTCGCCGGCATTGATGATATACGTTGTATCCGGATCAGTTTTAAAGTTGCTGCCGACGATTTGACGCGTGTCGGGATTGCTGACATCGATGTTGTATGAGCCGATCATATTGGTGATACTGAAGGGCGTATCCATATCGATGGCATTTTTGACGGTGACAAAGTCTCCCGTCCCTTTTGTGACCGTCAAGTCATACTTTTGCCCTGATGTTAATCCGGAAGGCAGATCGAGTGTTACGGTGCTGCTCGTGCCGGTGATCTTCGGAAATGTGAACTGACCGCCGCCGATGTCTACAGTGGCGCCTTCCAGAGACTGATTCGCCCGGATGATCATTTGCCGGGTCAACCCGTCGCCATAGCTGTAGTCGATGCTTTGAATGGCGAACGTCGCTGCTTCCGCCTTCGGCAGGAACAGCCCCGGCGCAGAGAAGATCTGCATGAGAAACAGCAGGAGCGTCAATGTGGCGCCGATTCGTTTTTTGCGTCTTGTTTGTGTCAACAAGGCGACATCCCCCTCTTCTAAGCCGATAGGCAAACACCCTCTAGCATGTTCGGTCTAGAGGGTGTTTGGCTGTGCAAACAAGATACCCACGGCAGCTTCGCTAGAAGATACAGTGGGTACGGAATGCTATCTAGCTTCTACTTAGCGCTTCAATCCATTCGCTTGTCCCAGCATCTCATCGGCCGTCTGAATCGCCTTGGTGTTCACCTCATAGGCGCGCTGGGCGGTGATCATGGACACCATCTCATCGACGACCTGCACGTTCGACGACTCCAGGTAGCGTTGGTTGATCGATCCCCGCCCGTCAGCGCCGGCGTCACCGCCGACAGCCTCGCCGGAAGCCGCCGATTGGGTCAGCAGGTTGCGGCCTTCCCGGTTCAGGCCGGCCGGGTTGGGGAAGGTGTACAGTTGGATGCGCTGGCCTGTATCGACCCGCTCGCCGTTGGCATCCTTATAGGAGATCATCCCTTCGGCGTTGATGTCCAGCTCCGTAGAACCCTCTGGCAAGGGATCAAAGCCATCGAGACGGAATCCGTCGGCATTGACCAAGTACCCCTCACTGTCCCGCTTGAAGCTCCCGTCGCGGGTGTAGAAGGGCACGGCGTCGTTGTTGGGGTTGGTGAGCCGGAAGTAGCCCTCCCCGGCGATCGCCAAGTCATAGGGGCTGTCCGTCTGGGTCATGTTGCCGCCTGTGGTGATCGTGGTGATCGAACTGGGCCGCACACCGGCGCCCACCTGCATCCCTGTGGGAACCTGGGCGGTGGCGGTCCGGAGCGTGCTGTAGAGCAGGTCCTGGAACTCGGCCCGGCTTTTTTTGTAACCGTTCGTGTTCACGTTGGCCAGGTTGTTGGAGATCGTGTCCATATTCAACTGCTGGGCGATCATGCCTGTCGCCGACGAGTACAGCGCTCGCATCATACCGGTTCACCCCTTGTAAAAATCTATCCTAGGCCTTTCCCAACTCTCCGCAGGCTTTTTCCAGCGTGCTGTCCTGGGATTGAATCGCTTTTTGGTTGGCTTCATAAGCCCGGGAGGCGGTGATCATCTGCACCATTTCCTGAACGACGTTGACGTTGGCCAATTCCAGGGCGCCCGGCTTGATTTCCCGCTCCCCGGCAGCCAGATCGCGCAGCCCGCCGCCGGCGCCCTGTTGATTCAGTCGATAGAGGCTGTCCCCCGCTTTGAGCAGCGGCGGCTCTTGCCCCGGCGCCAGTTCGTCATAGCCGACGACGCGCAGTTGGGCGACTTCGTTATCGCCGCTGAATACGCGCCCCTCGCTGTCAATCCGGATGGCGCCGCCGGATGGAACGGTGATATCGCCCGCCGTTCCCTGCACGGCATACCCTTCGGCAGTGACCAGGGCGCCATCGGCTCGCAGCGAGAACTGGCCGTCGCGGGTGTAGCGCTCCCCTTCCGGTGTGTTGACCACAAAAAAGCCCCGGCCCAGGATGGCGAGGTCTGTCGGATTTTGGGTCACCCGGACACCCGGGTTGCTCGTGTCTGTCCAGATCGCGTCGACGACAGCGCCGGTGCCCAGCCGGCCGATGACGGGGTTTTTCTCCGCCTGGCCGGGTTCCCCAGGGCTGAGGTCATGCATGCGACGGATGAGCATCTCTGGAAACTCCCGGAAGACGGCACGGTCTTTTTTGAAAGACACCGTGTTCACGTTGGCGAGGTTGTTGGCGATTACATCCTGATTCGTCTGTTGGACCAGCATTCCGGCAGCCGATGTGTAAAGACCGCGAATCAAAGCGCCCTTCACCTCTCCTTTGCGACTTGACGTTCGATCCGTTGGATCGTTTTTTCGGGATTCCGAATCTATCTCAGTGGAATCGTGAACGATGAATAGAGACTAGAAGCTTCTAAACCGTCTCTTTCATTATCGAAGGGGCTCGCTGGCGACTTTAGCGGCATTTTTTGGATTACCAAGATTCCTTTTTAAACGACTGTTCTTTTCAACTGTTCTTTATCTTTTTATATGTAGACAAAAGGTGTTCACCAAAGATCAGGCAAAAGCGCCGGGGTTATTGTCCCCGACGCTGCAAGACTTCCTGGAGATAGGCTCGAAACTCTTCCGCGAGATCGTCTCGTTGCAAAGCGTAGTCCACCGTCGCCTTCAAGTACCCGATCCGGTCGCCCACGTCGTAGCGGTTCCCTTCAAAGACATAGGCATAGAGCCCCTTGCCGCAATCGCTGTGGAGCGCGTGCAAGGCGTCGGTCAACTGGATCTCGCCGCCCTTTCCAGGCGCCTGATTTTCGAGGATGCAGAAGACCTCCGGTTCGATCACATACCGTCCCATGACCGCCAGATCCGATGGGGTCTTCTCTGGCTCCGGTTTTTCCACGATGGCGTCCAGCTTCCACAGATTCGGCCCCGCCTCGGCGGCCAGCGAAACCATCCCATACCGGCGACTGTGCTCCCGGGGGATGGGCTGCACCCCGACGACGGTGCCCCGCACCTGGTGGTAGGCGTCGATCAGTTGGCCGATACAGGGCTTGTTGGAATGGATCACGTCATCGCCCAACAGCACGGCGAAGGGTTCGTGACCGATGAAAGAACGGGCGCAGTAGATGGCATGGCCGAGCCCGAGTGGTTCCTTCTGGCGCACATAGTGAATGTCGGCCAGACTGCCAATCTGTTTTACCGTATCCAGTAGCTCCCATTTTTCCCGCTCTTCCAGAAAGACCTCGAGCTCCACCGAACGGTCGAAATGATCCTCAATCGCCCGTTTGTTGCGACCGGTCACGATCAGGATATCCTCAATCCCGGCGGCAATCGCTTCTTCGATGATGAACTGGATCGTCGGTTTGTCGATGATGGGCAGCATCTCTTTGGGCTGGGCTTTGGTAGCCGGCAGAAAGCGAGTGCCCAACCCTGCGGCCGGGATGATCGCTTTGCGAACCTTCTTGTGCACGTCGTCGTTCCCACTTTCCTGCGTTAATGGTACAGATCCGTTTTGGATAGTCCTTTCGGTATCGCGGCTTTCTCTCAGTATATGTCAGTTCTTTTTGCTTTACATCACTTTTTTCGACAGGATTGTATTTTTCTGCAGGTAATTCAGCATCCCCAGCGCCAGCCCCGTTCCGAGGGCCACACAGGAGATGGCCTCTTCCGCCACGTGGACGGGGAGCTTCGTCTCTTTGGCGATCAGCGTGTCCAGACCGCTGAGCAGCGAACCACCGCCGGTCATGACGATGCCTTTGTTCATGATGTCGGCAGCCAGTTCCGGTGGCGTTCGTTCCAGCACTTCCTTGACGCCGCTGACAACGGCCTCAATGTTCTCCTGCATGGCCCGGAAGGTCTCCATCGCCGAGACGCGAATCGTCTTGGGCAAGCCGGTGACCAGATCGCGCCCGCGGATCTCGGCGAACTCCTCGCCTTTGCGCCCGGACGGGTACGCCGTGCCGATGCGGATCTTCAATTCTTCCGCCGTACGCTCGCCGATCATCAAGGAGTGCTCCTTGCGGATGTACCGGACGATGGACTCGTCAAACTTGTCCCCGCCGACGCGGAGCGACTTGGAACAGACGATGCCGCCGAGGGAGAGGACGGCGATGTCTGTCGTGCCGCCGCCGATGTCGACGACCATCGAGCCGGAGGCTTCGGAGATTTCCAACCCGGCGCCGAGAGCGGCCGCCAGGGGTTCTTCGATCAGATAGGCCTGCCGCGCCCCTGCTTGCAGCGCCGCTTGGCGCACGGCGCGCTCTTCAACGCCCGTGACGCCGGAGGGTATGCAGACCATGACCCGCGGCTTAAAGAAGAAGGATTTTCCGCAGGCTTTTGTGATAAAGTAGCGGAGCATCCGCTCAGTCACATCATAGTCGGCGATGACGCCGTCCCGCAGCGGCCGGATGGCCACGATATTGCCCGGCGTTCTTCCGAGCATGCGCCGCGCCTCTTCACCGACGGCGATGATCGAGCCGGTGTCTTTGTTGATGGCGACGACGGAGGGCTCCATTAACACGATACCTTTACCTTTAACAAAAACCAGCACGCTGGCTGTTCCCAGATCGATTCCGATGTCCACATTCAAACCAAACACGCCCTGTCCTCCTAGCCTGCTTTTCCTGATTCGTTCCTATGTCATATAAAGTATACCCTGTCGAATCATTGCAGCCAAGGGGAAAAGGGCACGAAATTTCCGGGCTACAGCGCTTCCTGGTACTTTCGCCGGGTCGCTTCACCGCCGCGGATATGCCGCTCCGATTTGTTGTGGTCCAGGATGCTTTTGACCTCTTCAGCCAAGTCGGCATTGACAGAGGGAAGGCGCTCGGTCACGTCTTTGTGGATGGTGCTCTTGCTGACGCCAAATACTGCGGCCGTTTGTCGGACTGTGGCGGACGTATCCAAGATGTACTGGGATACCTCCAACACTCGTTTGCGAATATATTCCTGCATGCCCGGCCCTCCCTCTCCCCGAAAGTCAATAGATTATATGAGAGAGGGCAAAAAAAAGAACGACCAGGCGCTGCCAGTCGTTGTCTCAATACAGGGTCTCCAATCTCGTTCCGGGATAGTAATGGCGGAGGATCGCATCGTACGGTTCGCCCTTCTCCGCCATCGACACCGCGCCCGCCTGGCAAAGACCCACGGCGTGACCATGGCCGCGCGTCTCGACGCGCAGGCCGCCGCCGTCCCAGTTCAGTCGAAGATCCGTTGAGGCCAACCCCAGAGCGGAGCGAAACCGGGTTCCCTCCATCTCCTCACCGGCGACACGGACATGTTTCACTCGCCCCGTCTCGGTCCGGTCGACAACCTCCACGGCGTTGCGACGCGACTTGGCGGCCATCGCCGCCAGCGTCGTCCCCAACCGGGCGTCCAACTCGCCCAGTGTAAACCGCGCCTCCCGGAGATCCGGCTTTTCCGGGCAGGACACGCTCTGCAGGTAGGGGATTTCGCGGCCCCAAACAGCGGCGGCCGACTCGGTCCGCCCCCCGCAGGAGGCGTGATAGGTGGCGTCGATCACCTTATTCCCGTAGAGCGCCATCTGGCCGCGCGTCGCCGTAACCACGCTCAACAGCTGCTCCGTAAACTGCGGCGTCTTTACGGCGCCCCAGCGCTGCAGCCGCTGCTCCGGCGACAGCCATACCTGGCAATGGACGGTCGCGCAGAGGGTCTCCCCCCGCTCGACGCGCAGCCAGGCGAAGCTCCGGGCGGCGACGGCCATGGCCTTCAAGGCTTCCGGCGGGTCCTGGGGCTGCATCTCCCCGGCCAGCACCCCAACCAGGTACTCCTCCATCGGCATGGAAAGCACCTGGTCCTGTTCGGTGCGCACGGTCACCTCCGGTCCGGTCGCCGGTGAGAGACGCAGACGCACATAGGGACCATAGACAGACAGCCAGGGGATCGCCAAAACGACCGACAGGGCGCCCACCATGGTCATTGCCAGCCAAAACTTCCACCGCCAAAGCCTCAAGCGCCGCACCGAGCCCGCCTCCCTCCTTGCCTGTGCGCATCTATGTGTATGCGCACAGGTGGAGGAAACATGACGGCCCATTCAAAAATTCAAGCATGATGTCTTCGCAGCCAGTTGGTGATCCCAGACCGGTGACCCCAGGTCGCGTGGGCCTTCAGCAATCGACATTTGAGCGCTCGAGCCGGGCCCCCACCTGCCGCAGTTTGCCCACAATGTCGTCGTAGCCGCGGTCGATGTGATGAACACAGCCGATCTCTGTCGTATCGTCGGCAGCAAGCGCGGCCACGATCAAGGCCGCCCCGGCCCGCAGATCCGTCGCTTTGACCGGCGCTCCGTACAGTTTGGGGATGCCCTGCACGATAGCGGTGCGGCTCTCCACCTTGATCTGGGCGCCCATCCGTTTCAGTTCATCGACATGCATGAAGCGGTTCTCAAACACCGTTTCCGTCACCACGCCGGTGCCGGTCGTGACGGCCAGCAAGGCCATCATCTGGGCCTGCATGTCCGTCGGAAAACCGGGATAGGGCAGGGTTTTGATATCGACGGCGCGCAAGGGCTGATCGACGGAAACGCGCAGGCTCGTCTCCATCTCCTGCACGGTGGCGCCCATCTCCTTCAGCTTGGCGATGACCGGCTTGACATGATCGATGATGATGTTGTCCACCGTCAAATCGCCGCCGGTGGCGGCGGCGGCCACCATATAGGAGCCGGCCTCGATCCGGTCGGGGATCGGCGTGTAGGCGCCGCCTTGCAGCCGCTCGACGCCTTCGATCTTGATGACCGGCGTGCCGGCCCCTTTGATCCGCGCCCCCATCCGGTTCAGGTAGTTGGCCAGGTCCACGATTTCAGGCTCCTCGGCCGCGTTTTCAATCACCGTCTGCCCCTTGGCGAGGGAGGCGGCCATCATCAGATTCTCCGTAGCGCCGACGGAAGGAAAGTCCAGATAAATCTGGGCGCCCTGCAACTGGCGACAGGAGGCCTCCACATGACCGTGGTCGAGGCGGACCTTGGCGCCCATCGCCTCCAAGCCCTTTAGGTGCAGGTTGATCGGTCGCGAACCGATGGCGCAACCGCCCGGCAGCGAGATGACGGCCCGGCCGAGCCGCGCCAGCAAGGGTCCGAGCACAAGGAAGGAGGCCCGCATCATGCGCACAAACTCATAGGGCGCCTCTTCCCCGGAGAGGGAACCGGTGCGGACGACGATGTTTCCGTTTTGCCGCGCCACTTCACAGCCCATGTGCTGCAACAGGGCGCATGTGGTGTCCACATCGGCCAAGCGGGGAACATCGGCGATCGTCGATTCACCTTCCGCCAACAGGGATGCGATCAGGATCGGCAGCACCGCATTCTTGGCGTTGCTGACTCGGATATGTCCAATCAGGGGGTTGCCCCCGCGCACAACAATTTTTGTCTCCATCAATTCCGTCCGCCGTCTTCACCGTTCTCCGGGAACCGGCCGCCCCCCTTTTTTTGGGTAATCCACAAACCGCTGGGTATGTAGGAAGTCGAAAGGGATTCGACAACCCCGTTTACATTCGACAGGTCGCATCGCTTTCCTGCTTAAAATACTTTCTCCGGAACCTTTTTCGACTACACATGCATCTCTTGGATGGGCCATATCCCCAGGTCAGCGAGCCGCCCAGGGATGCCGCTACATCTCTTGGATCAACATGGGATACCCGAAGGCGAAGTGAGTGCTCCGGTCGACACCGTAATAGCGGGCCATCCCTTGCAGGTTCAACCGATCCTGGCCCATGCGGATGCCGCCCGGTAATTGCGGCCAGTAGGCGCTGACGACGACGGCCTCTTTGGCGGTGCTGCGCAGCCGCTGCGCCTGCAAGCGATCCAAACAGTGGTTGAGCACCTGTTCCTGTTGCTCTGCACCGAGCAGACCGGGGCGGGCTCCCTGCAGGGTGAGGCTGAACTCACAGCGCTGTCGCCCATCAGCCAGGTTGTACAGGCGTTTCAGCCGTTCGTTCCCCTGCACGTTGGCCAGGGGCTCCCGGAGGACAGCAGTCAGATGGCCCTGTTCCGCCTCGAACTGCAGCATCAAGTCCAGCCGGCTCTCTTTTCCGTCATCGCTGCGCAACAGGCCGAAGAGCCGTTGCCCGTCCATGCGGATGACAGGGGCTTCGCCGGCCCCTTGGCCGGCGATGTCTCGATAATACCGTTGCAGCAGCGCCTCAGCGGCGGAGCGCCGCTCCCCTTCGGCCATTCCCTTCCACATCGCCGGATCCATCGGCATGGAGAGACTGACAGCGCACTCTCGCGGTGTGATGCCTGACGCCTGCATGGCCAAAGCGAGGCTTTCGATGGCAGCCGGCTCTATCCGCTGGCCCGCCGGCTCTTCCGCTTCTCCCGCCCCATGCTCCGGGTCTGCCGGCGTCTCCCCGTTCACCTGGGCACTGGGCACAGCATGATCCGTTCCCACGCCAGAGGAAGAATCGACCGTTTCAGCCCGGTCATGAACGGTATTTTTGCCCGACCCACTCCCAAAGGGCGGCGCCAGCGTGGTCCATACCTCGAAAAGGGATGGCGTGTACTCTTGCACACAGCGGGTCAGGGTCGCTTCGACCGTGGGCATCCGTTGGATCACCCACTGGGCGCCTTCACCGCCGTTGCGGAAGAGCAGAAAAAAGCTGAGGAGCAAAAACAGGCCCGTCTGGACGATCAGGTAAAAAAAGAACTTGAGCACAAAAAACACCCTCACAGGCAAAGGTCTGTTTCCAGTCTTGCCCAGAAGGGTGACCGTTAAACCTCAGGTGAGACCGAGCTTCAACCGGGCTTTGCGGGCGACGCGCCGCATCAGGTTCCAGCCGTTGGCGGTGGTGCGCAGCGGGTTCATCATCTCCGGCTTATCGCGGAAGACCTTCGACTCGAACACAGGGAGGAGCATCGAGGCCCAGCGAAACTGGGTCAGATGAATCATGTTCTTCCAGTAGGCCCGTTCCCGATCCTCTCGCGATCCCGTATGGGTCCACCAACTGAAGGTCCGGTACATCTCTTCAATCGGGCGTGTTTGCTCCCGCTTCAGTTCTTCCCAGGTGAGCAGGCCCTTCTCAACGGCCATCTTTTCGATATCGGTGCCAGGCAAGAAGCAAAGGCCATGCAGGTTCAACGTGAAGGGCTTGTGCAGCTTCATGCAGAGGTAGTAGGTCTTTTCTAGGTCTTCCACCGTTTCAAAGGGGCTGTCCAGGATCAGGTCGTAGATGACCTCCGGCACCTTGGCTTCTGCCAAAATACGGCTCATTTCGATCAACTCTTCGTCCGTCTCCGGACGGAAGTAGACATCTTTGCGGATATGAGACGACCCGTGCTGGATGCCGACGACAACCTGATGGAGCCCCGCCTCGACCAGCAGCGCCATCGTAGTCGCTTTGATCTTCTTCGGGTGTCCCCAGATGTTGAAGGGAAGGCCGATCTCTTGTTTGTAACGGCGGACAAACTCGCGGACCCAGTTCTCATCATCGGCGAAGATCTCGTCCCAGAACCAGACCATGCGCATATTCTTCACAAGGCCCTGCGCCCAGCGCAGTTCTGCCAGGGTGCTGTCGACGGAACGCAACCGCACAAAGGGCCCCTTCCCCTTGTAGATCCGTTTCAGGTTCAGGCTGCTGCAGTAGGAACAGACATAGGGACAGCCGCGGGAGGCGCTCATCTCATAGGAGACGCTGGCCACCTGGGGATCGCAACAGGCGATCTTGCCGTCGCTGATGTGGTACTTGTCATCGCCGCCCATGTCCGGAAAGGGCAGCATGTCCAACTTGGCCTGCAGAGGATGGAGGGGATTGTCGATCACAGCGTCGTCGCGCCGGTAGGTAAGGTTCGGCACCTTCGACATGTCGCCCTCGCCGGACAGCGCCTCGACCAGATCGACGATCGTCTCGTCACACTCGCCGCGCATCACATAATCGCAATGAGCCAACGCCTCATGGGGGAACATCGTCGCATAGACGCCGCCCCAGACGAGGGGCGTCGTCGGAAAGGCCGCCTTGATGCGGCGAGACATTTCGTGGGTGACCGAGAGGTAAAAGGTCGACATGACACTGAGGCCGATCATGCGGGGATTGAGTTCCATCAGTTTGTCCACCAGCAGCCGGTACTCCTCCTCTGAGGGGCTGTGGGCGTTCAGACTGCTGAAGTCCTTAAAAAAGACTACGCTTACGGGGTATCCCTTTGCCTTTAAGACCGACGCCAGGGCGCGCACACCCAACGCTTTGGAGTTGTACAGGCCGATGAGCACGATGGGAAAGTCTTTCATCCAACCATCCTCGTAACGATCGTATTTGCCCTGTTCCAAAACTGCCCTAAAAAGCAAAAATTATGCATTTATCGCTTATTATATTGCAGCTTTTCGGCCGTAACTGACGACGATGTCCCATCGTCAAGGCCGAAGCGGCGTTCAAAGCAGGTTCCACAAAAAAGAAAAGGGCGCCTCCCCTCATTATACATAAGGGAATGGCGCCGACACAATCCGCATAGACTATTCTTTTTTCGCGGCTTCCAGGCGCAGGAGCGCCCGTTTGAGGGCCATCTCGGCCCGCATCAGGTCCACATCGGCAGTGCCGCCTTGGGCCTTTTCAATCCGCTCTTGCGCCCGCCGGCGCGCGGCCTCAGCTCGGGAGATGTCGATCTCCACGACCTGCTCCGCCGCGTTGGCCAGGACGGTCACTTTATTATCGGCCACTTCCAGGAAACCGCCGGTGACGGTCAGTTTCTGGCTCTGGCCACCCTTGGTGTACTCCAGCAAGCCAATGGTCAAAGCGGTCAGCATGGGGGCGTGGTCGGCCAGGATACCGAGGCTGCCCTCGATACCGGGAGCGGAGGTGAACTCCACTTCCTCATTGACGACCACCCGCTCGGGAGTAACCACCTCGAGAAGGTAGGTCTTTTCGGCCATGACAGGTCACTCCCCTCTTTACGCCATATCTTTGGCTTTGGCCACCGCTTCATCGATGGTGCCGACCATGTAGAAGGCGTTTTCGGGAAGGTCGTCGTGTTTGCCTTCGAGGATCTCTTTGAAGCCCCGGATGGACTCCTTGAGGGGAACGAACTTGCCGGGGGCGCCGGTGAAGGCTTCGGCGACGTGGAAAGGCTGCGAGAGGAAGCGCTGGATCTTCCGCGCCCGGGCAACGACGATCTTGTCGTCTTCCGAGAGCTCGTCCATGCCGAGGATGGCGATGATGTCCTGCAGTTCTTTGTAGCGCTGCAGGATCTTCTGCACGCCCCGGGCGACGCTGTAGTGCTCGTCGCCGACCACGTGGGGGTCGAGGATCCGGGAGGTGGAATCGAGAGGGTCGACGGCGGGGTAGATCCCCAGTTCGGAGATGGCCCGCGACAGAACGGTCGTGGCGTCCAAGTGGGCGAAGGCCGTCGCCGGCGCCGGGTCCGTCAGGTCGTCAGCAGGGACGTAAATCGCCTGGACGGAAGTGATGGAACCGTTCTTCGTCGAGGTGATCCGCTCTTGAAGCTGGCCCATTTCGGTGGACAGCGTGGGCTGGTAACCGACGGCGGAGGGCATCCGGCCGAGCAGCGCCGACACTTCCGAACCGGCCTGGGTGAAGCGGAAGATGTTGTCGATAAAGAGCAGCACGTCCTGGTTCTGAACATCGCGGAAGTACTCGGCCATGACGAGACCCGACAGGGCCACGCGCATCCGGGCCCCAGGGGGCTCGTTCATCTGGCCGAAGACCATGGCGACGTTTTTCAGGATGCCCGAGTCTTTGAATTCATGGTACAGGTCGTTGCCCTCACGGGTCCGTTCGCCAACGCCGGCGAAGACAGAGTACCCGGAGTATTCCATGGCGATGTTGTTGATCAGTTCCTGGATCAGAACGGTCTTGCCGACGCCGGCGCCGCCGAAGAGACCGACCTTGCCGCCCTTGGCGTAGGGAGCGAGCAGGTCGATGACCTTGATGCCTGTTTCGAGAACCTCTGTGGAGGGCTCCAGGTTTTCAAAGGTCGGAGCGCTGCGGTGGATCGGCCAGGCTTCCTTGGCCACGACTTCTCCGGCCTCGTCGATGGGGTCGCCGAGGACGTTGAACATGCGGCCCAGGATCTCGGCGCCGACAGGCACCGAAATGGGGGCGCCCGTGTCTTGGGCTTTCATGCCGCGCATCAGGCCGTCCGTGGAGGACATGGCGACGCAACGAACGGAGTTGTTGCCCAGGTGCTGGGCGGCTTCCAGGGTGATGTCGATATCGAAGCTGCCCTGGTAGTTCTCCTGGTCGGCAGAACGGATCTTGATGGCGTTATAAATCTCAGGCAGTTGGCCGGGCGGGAACTGAATGTCCACAACCGGCCCGATGACCTGGATCACACTTCCAAAGTTCATCGAATGCGTAAACCTCCTCCGGTCGGAGTGACTGCCTGCCTTCGATTAGCCGAGGGCTGCCGCGCCGCCGACCACCTCGGAGATCTCCTTGGTGATGGCTGCCTGGCGGGCCCGGTTGAAGGACAGGGTAAGCTTGTTGATCATTTCCTTGGCGTTGTCTGTGGCCGATCCCATGGCGGTCATGCGGGCGCCCTGTTCGGAGGCTTTCGACTCCAACAGCGCCCGGTAGATCTGGTTCTCCACATACCGGGGAAGCAGCTCGTCCAGAACCGCCTCGGGGCTCGGTTCAAACTCATAGAGCGGCTGGGGACCCTTGCCGTCTTCCGCGCTGGCGGCTCCGTCGCCGGCTTGAGCCGGGATGGGCAGCAGCTGCATCTGGACAGGCTTTTGGGTCAGGGCGGAGTAAAACTCGGTGAAGACGAGTTGCACCTGGTCGACGGTTCCCTCTTCGTAGAGTTCCATGACCTTGGCGGCGATCTCCTTGGCCATGCCGAAGGAGATGTCCTCGCCCAGACCTACGTACTCCGCTTCGATCGTGTTCCCCATCCGCTTGAAAAAGTCGCGGCTCTTGCGGCCAACGCAGACCAGGGAGACGTCGTTGCGTCCCTTGATCTCATTGTTCACCATGCGGATGATGTTGGCGTTGTAGCCGCCGCAGAGACCCCGGTCGGCAGTGACGACCACGTAGCCGATCCGTTTGACTTCTCGCGTCTCCAGCAGAGGGTGGTTGACGTCGGTGGCTGCCGCCACCAGGCGCGAGAGCACCCCTTGGATGCGCTTGGCATAGGGACGGGCCTGGGTGACCTTTTCCTGAGCCTTGCGCAGCTTCGCCGCCGCCACCATTTTCATGGCCTTGGTGATCTGCTGGGTGCTTTTGATGGAACGGATGCGGCGTTTGATATCGCGCATTCCGGGCATTCTATTTTCACCTCGCTATTGCCGAGCGTCTGTCCGGCAAACTCCCAATCTTAGGCCACGAAGATCTTTTTGTAAGCTCCGATGGCCTCTTTGAGCCGCGCGGTGAGATCGTCGTTGAGGGCTTTTTTCTCCCGGATATCGGTGAGGAGATCGGCTTTCTCGGCGCGCAGGTATTTGAGGAATCCGTCCTCAAACTTGAGCACGTCAGCCACCGGGATGTCATCGAGGTAGCCGTTGACGGCGGCGAAAATGACGGCCACCTGCTCTTCGACGATCATGGGCTTGTACTGGTCCTGCTTGAGGATTTCGACGAGGCGCTGACCGCGGTTCAGGCGGGCCTGGGTCGCTTTGTCCAGGTCGGAACCGAACTGGGCGAAAGCCGCCAGTTCTCGGTACTGGGCCAGTTCCAGACGCAGGCGGCCGGCGACCTGTTTCATCGCCTTGATCTGGGCGGAACCGCCGACGCGGGATACGGAGATACCGGCGTTGATGGCCGGACGAATGCCGGAGAAGAACAGATCCGACTCCAGGAAGATCTGGCCGTCGGTGATGGAGATGACGTTCGTCGGGATGTAGGCCGACACGTCACCGGCCTGGGTCTCGATGATCGGCAGCGCCGTCAGCGAGCCGGCGCCATACTCGTCAGAGAGTTTGGCGGCCCGTTCCAGCAGGCGGGAGTGGAGATAGAAAACGTCGCCGGGGTAGGCTTCACGGCCGGGCGGACGACGGAGCAACAGGGACAGTTCGCGGTAAGCGACCGCCTGCTTGGACAGGTCGTCATAGATGCACAGGGCGTGCTGGCCGTTGTAGAGGAAGTACTCGCCCATGGCGCAACCCGAGTAGGGAGCGATGTAGAGCAGCGGCGCCGGCTCAGAGGCGGTCGCCGAGACGACGATGGTGTAATCCATGGCGCCGTGCTCTTCCAGCGTCTTGACGACGCCGGCGACGGTGGACGCCTTTTGGCCGATGGCCACATAGATACAGATGACGTTCTGGCCTTTTTGGTTGATGATCGCGTCGATGGCGACAGCCGTTTTACCGGTCTGACGGTCGCCGATGATCAGTTCCCGCTGGCCGCGGCCGATGGGCACCATGGCGTCGATGGCCTTGAGACCCGTTTGCATGGGCTCGTGAACCGATTTCCGCTTGATGACGCCAGGGGCGGCCGATTCGATGGGCCGGAACTGTTTGGCGTTGATGGGACCCTTGCCGTCCAAGGGCTGGCCGAGGGGGTTAACGACGCGGCCGACCAGTTCGGGACCGACGGGCACTTCCACGATGCGGCCCGTCCGCTTGACTGTGTCGCCTTCTTTGATCCCCGTGTAGGGGCCGAGAATGACGCAACCGATATTGTCTTCTTCGAGGTTAAGCACCATGCCGTAGACCTGACCGGGGAACTCCAACAGTTCGCCGGCCATGGCTTTTTCCAAGCCGTAGATGCGGGCGATGCCGTCGCCGACCTGGATGACAGTGCCGGAGTCGGCCGCCTCCAGGGGCTTTTCATACCGCTCGATCTGTTGCTTGATGATGGCGCTAATCTCTTCAGGACGTAAACTCATGGACGGTTCTTCACCCCTATTCTCTTGTGAGCGTGTCGAGTTACGAGAGGGACGGCAGGGGAGCCCGCAAAAGGCTCTCTCTCAGGTCCCGGATTTTTCCGGCCACTGATCCGTCGATGATCCGGTCGCCGAAAGCGACGACCAGACCGCCGATCAGGCTGGGATCGACCTGCATGCGCAGGACGATCTCTTTACCGGTGGCGGCGGCCAGTTGCGACCGCAGGCGTTTTACCTGCTCCGGCGCCAGTTCGACGGCGCTCGTCACCTGTGCTTCCTCGATGTTGCGCACCTTGTTGGCCAGGCGGACAAACTCCCGGAAGATGTCGGCGAAGTAGTTCTCCCGCCGGCGATCGATGACAAGGAGGATGAAGGCCCGCGCCGTTTCCGAAAACGCGCCTGTGGCCAGCAGTTTGGCGACGAGGTCTTTTTTCTCGGTCACAACGATGGAAGGATGAAAGAGGATCCGCTGCAGTTCGGGATGGCTCTCGACCATCTCGACAAAGCGGCCCAATTCCGCTTCCAGTGCATCCAGGGTTTGGGTCTCAGTTCCGATCTCCAGGAGAGCCTGCGCGTACCGGCGAGCGACAGCGCCTGTTAGCATGGCAGTTTCCCCACTTCGTTGATGACCTCGTCCACCAGTTGGCGCTGGGTCGGGTCATCCAGGTTTTTGCGGATCACCTTTTCCGCGGCCAGAATGGACAGGCTGACAACATGGCTGCGCAGTTCTTCCACAGCTTTTTCTTTTTCCCGCTGGATGTCGGCGACAGCCTTTTCTTTGAGGCGCACAGCCTCTGCCTGAGCGGCGGTGACGATTTCCTGCGCTTTTTCTTCACCGACTTTGGTGGCGCGTGCGATCAGGTCATGGGCTTCCTGGCGGGCCTTCGCCAACTCGGCGGCATGCTCAGCCCGCATCCGGTTGGCTTCTTCCAGATCGTTTTCGGCGCGGTTGATCGATTCCTCGACCTTTTGGCGCCGTTCGTCCAGGGCTTTCAAGAGGGGCTTGAAGGCGACCTGCTGGAGGATGAAGACAAGGATCAGGAAGCTGATCAGCATGGCCAGAAAGGTCTCGTTCAGATTGAGCGCGTGAAGGACCGATTCTAGCACCGCTTAACCTCCTTAAACGGAGCAAACGCTACGCTGTATTTCTTTTGGTGGAAACTGATTCTCGGGGGATAGGCGGGGCTTACTTGCTGCCGACGCCGTAGAGCAGGAAGGCGATAACGACGGTGATGATGGGGAGAGCTTCGATCAGACCGACGGAGATGAACATGGTCGTTTGCAGGGCGCCACGGGCCTGGGGCTGACGGGCGATGCCTTCCACCGTTTTGGAGGTGACCATACCGTTACCGATAGAAGCGCCGAAAGCGGCGAGACCAACGGCGAGACCGGCACCTAAGAGAGCAAAAGCTTTGACATCCACAAGAGATCGCTCCTTTCAAATGTTCAGCCGTTGCGGCTGCGCGGGACTCCTGGTCCCTTAAAAAGTTTGTTTTTAATGGCTATCGGCTGAGCCGATGGCTTGCGAGATGTACACGATCGTCAAGACCGTGAAGACGAAAGACTGGATGGCGCCGACAAAAACGGAGAAGGCCAGCCAGATCACGTGGGGTATAAACCCGCCCAAGACATAGACCAGTCCGAAGGGAATGAACGTGAGGAGCACCTTGATCAGCACTTCGCCGGCAAAGATGTTCCCGTAAAGACGGAAGGCCAGGGTGACGGGTTTTGTCAGCAGCTCGATCGCATGGATCGGGAAGAAGAGCCAGTGCGGCGAAAAGAAGTGCCCGAAATAGTGAGTCCCGTTGTACTTGATCCCGTAGTACTGGGCCAGCACGATGGTCATCGTGGCCAAGGCCAGCGTGAGGTTCAAGTCCGCCGTCGGCGACATGGCGTTGCCGGCGGTGTGCAGGTGGCCAAGGCCGAAGGTGAAGTTCGGGAACAGGCCGAGCATGTTCGATACGAAGATGAACATGATCAGCGTCACCAGGTAGGCCAAGAGCCCCGCCATTTTCTTGTAGTCGGTGTTGTCAGCGACGATCTTCGCTACAAAGTCGATGACGAATTCCCAGAGGGCGACAATCCGGTCAGGGATGCCGCTCGTGGCCCGTCTGCCCGCTATGTAGCCGAAAATGATGAGAACGACCATCACCAGCCAGGTGAAGAGCAGTGTGTCAGCCCAAAAGGTCATTCCCATGAAGTGCCACTCCGGACGCACGTGTTCTTCCATGAGTTTTCTGATTCACCCCTTTCTGTTGCTATTTTTCCCAGTAGTAAGGGTTCCGGCTCTCCCACCAGCCGATGACCGTCGAGGCGACTGGCGTCATCAGCAGGCCGAGGCCGGTCGTGAGGAGATCAAATTCCCCGGGGGTTTTGAACGCGAGCAGCAAAGCCAGCAGCCCCAGGCTGAATCGCGCCAGGGCGCTGAGTTGGATGCTGCGGGCAGCCTTCTCGGGGGATTGATTCTCCAGGCGGCGAAGCCGCATCGCTAGAAGCCAGGAAGCAAGGATCCCGGAAAACCAGCCGAGGGCAAACCCGGCGGGAAGCTCCGGTCTATCGACAAAGGGTATGAGCGCCAGGCTGATTCCCACCCCTAGGAGGCCTGATCGCCATACCTTGGACAAAAGGCGCTGCAGTTGCATGGAGCTTGTCCTCTCTCATTACCACCTTGCCGGGCGTGTCGCGGTGTGGGGCGTCAATTCGGCGGCTTTTTTTCCGGGCGGCCTGCATCCTCTTTGAAGAAGGCAGTAACCAGGTAATAGACACCGAAAAACCCGCCGGCGATGCCCAACAATACACCTGCGAGCATCAACCACGGGTCTGTCCCCCAAGCCTTATCCGCGTAGCGGCCTGCCGTAAAGCCGATAAACACCGAGGCCGCGAACTCGGCGCCGATGGTAGAAGCCAGCGCGAATGCTTTGAGAACTCGACGAGAAGGCAAATTCAGATCGGCCAAGCCTCTCCCTCCTGCTGTATACAGGCAAAACTAGAATGCCCTGGATGGTTCGGCCTCATTCTCCAAAAACCCAAGTCGTTTCTTCAACAGCGATTCGTCAAAGCTCATACACATTTTAGCCGACATTTAGTATTCGCGACGGCAGGCCAAAATCCTCTCTTGTGCCAAAAAGAACATCATTCAACCTGAAAAGAATACAATATCCCTTTTTCAAGCCATTTGCGGAGCAAAGGACTCGGGACGGGCGGCCCCTCTAAAATGGTGCAAGATGGCCTGGACGGTCCGTTCAGACGCCTTGCCGTCACCGTACGGGTTAACCGCATTGGCCATCGCCTCGTAGGCCTGCCGATCACTCAAGAGCGTCAGCGCCTCACGGGTGATCGCCTCGGCGTCGGTTCCCACCAGTTTGACCGTGCCCGCCGTCACCGCTTCCGGCCGTTCCGTCGTGTCGCGGAGCACCAGCACCGGTTTGCCCAGCGAGGGCGCCTCCTCCTGCATCCCGCCCGAATCGGTCAGCACCAGGGTGGAACGGGCCATCAGGTTGACAAAGGGCTCGTAGTCCAGCGGTTCGACGAGATGCACCCGGGGGTGATCGCCCAGCACCTCGGCGACGACGCGCCGGACCGCCGGGTTTTTGTGAACCGGGAAGACGATCGCCGCCTGGGGCCGCGCCTCCAGCACCTCATAGAGCGCCCGGTAGACCTGGCGCATGGGCTCGCCCAGGTTCTCCCGGCGATGGGTCGTGACCAGCAGGATCTCTCGTCCCGCAAAGTCGATCCCGTCCAGGGCCGGATCGCAGAAGCGGTACTCCTTCTTCACCGTCGCGAGCAGCGCGTCGATGACCGTGTTGCCTGTGACAAAGATGC
Organism: Heliomicrobium gestii; assembly: GCF_009877435.1. NCBI lineage: Bacteria > Bacillati > Bacillota > Clostridia > Eubacteriales > Heliobacteriaceae > Heliomicrobium > Heliomicrobium gestii. The sequence goes on from NZ_WXEX01000006.1 coordinate 204,726, forward strand.
TCTCTTCCCGGATGCCCTCTTGGAGCAGGTTCTGCCGCGACGTGGCCGTCGGCGAGAAGTGCAGGTCGGCGATGGCGCCGGTGAGCCGGCGGTTCGACTCCTCGGGAAAGGGCGAGTACTTGTTATGGGTTCGCAACCCCGCTTCCACATGGCCCACGGGGATCTGCTGGTAAAAGGCGGCCAGGGAGGCGACGAAGGTGGTCGTTGTGTCGCCGTGAACCAGGACCAGGTCAGGTTTCTCCTGCTCCAGCACCGGCTTCAGGCCGAGCAGCGCCCGCGAGGTCACGTCATAGAGGGTCTGTTCCGGCGCCATGATGTTCAGGTCATGATCCGGCGTGATGTGGAAGAGCTGCAGCACCTGATCGAGCATCTCCCGGTGCTGGGCCGTTACGGCGACCTTCGAGACGATCTCCTGAGGGTGCTGTTCCAGCATCTTGACGACCGGCGCCATTTTGATCGCTTCGGGACGGGTTCCGAAAATGGACAATACCTTGATTGGTGCAGACACCCGCATCACTGCCTTTCGAAATCTATTTCCGTCGTTCAGGTCGACATCTGCCTATTCGCTCCGTTGAGAAATTCAGTGAGAGCGTTTCCTTTTGCCGGCCTTTCACGATCCGCTGCTTATGTAGCCCCGCTGGATCAGCTTTTCCCGGTGTTCGGCGATCAGGCTGTCGAGATCGACATCCAATTGGTACATGAAGGTGGCGCAGGTCTGCATCACATCGAGCAGCTCCCGGGCGATCAAGGTGTCGATCTCCTTGGCGGTGAGCTGATCTTCGGCGATTTGCTTCTGGGCTGTGGCCAGGAGCGCCGCCACTTCCGCCGCCGTTCCGTCGCCGCCGACGCGCTGCGGCGACTGGAGCAAGGCTTCCACCTTGCGGGCCACCTCACGGGCGCGCAGTTTGCCCATCACCGTCTGCCGCTCCTCCCCGTTCAGGCGCCGCACCTTGCCGCAGATCTCGGCCAGTTCCCCCGCCTCTTCCACGAGCTTGATCATGGTGCTCTCAATGGTCGGCGAGAGCGCCAGCCGGGGGAATACCGTCTCCAACTGTTCCACCAGATCGGTCATGCCGCCACCCCCTTATCGCTCGACTTCGCTGACAGGCCTTTCAGCGATTGGCTCTTCTTTTGGCAGATGGACGACTTCGATCCAGGGCGCCATCGGAAACCAGTTCTGCTCGGCAGGGTAGTCTCGGGCAAAGACGACTCGGCGGATCCCCGAGGAGATGATCACCTTGGCGCACTCGGCGCAAGGCCGGTCGGTCACGTAGATCGTGGCGTCTTTCCGTTCTTCGGGCGAACACTCCATGATCGCGTTGACCTCGGCGTGAATCGTTCGGATGCAGTGGTTGTTCCGCATATAGCAGCCCTCATCGGCGCAGTGGGGCAAATGGGCAGGACTTCCGTTATAGCCTGTCCCTTTGATCCGTTTCTCCTTCACGATGACGGCGCCGACGCTTCGGCGCGGGCAGGTGCTGCGCGTGGAAACGGCGAAGGCGATGTCGATGAAATAGCTGTCCCAGTCTTTGCGCATGGAAAGTCCCCTGTTCTTTTATCGCTTTTGCCGTAAAAGTGGCAAATACAAGCAAAATACCCCTTGATCCATACCCTATAATAGCGGTATTTCTCTGCCATCGCAACCGTCAAAGCTGTCCCCTCCACAGGGGAGACCAAAAAAGACCTTTGCCGGGAAGGGGTTTTCCCGGGCAAAGGTCTTTTTTACGTCAACGGCCCCTTACTTGGTGCCGAAGAGACGGTCGCCAGCGTCGCCGAGACCGGGGATGATATAGGCGTGATCGTTCAGGCAGGGATCGAGGGCGGCGGCAAAGATATCCACATCAGGGTGGTCCTGCTCGACGCGGGCTACGCCTTCCGGCGCGGCGATCAGGACGACGAGCTTGATGTGACGGGCGCCCTTCTGTTTGAGCAGCGTGAGCGCCGCCGACGCCGAACCGCCTGTGGCCAGCATCGGGTCGATGACGATCATGTCCCGTTCGGCCACATCGGGCGGCAGCTTGCAGTAGTACTCGACCGGTTCCAACGTCTCGGGGTCGCGGTAGAGCCCCACATGGCCCACCTTGGCCGCCGGGATCAGTTTGACGAAACCGTTGATCATGCCCAGGCCGGCCCGCAAGATGGCCACAACACCCAGTTTTTTGCCGGCCAACACCTTGGTCTTGGCGACAGCGACGGGGGTCTCCACTTCCGTCTCGGTCAGGGGCAGATCGCGGGTGACCTCATAGGCCATCAGCATGGCCACCTCTTCGACGAGCTCGCGGAACTCCTTGGACCCCGTATTTTTGGAACGGATAAAACTTAATTTATGCTGGATCAGCGGGTGATCCATGATCACAACCCTGGCCATCTCAGTTCCCCCCGTAGTTCATAGAATGGGTCGGTGCAATGGTGGGACAGGCGGCGAAGACTAGGCGTACAGCGGAAAACGGGCGCAGAGCGACTCGACGATGGCGACAGCTTCGCCCATGGCCGTCTCGCTGCCGTCGGAGAGGCACCGGTGGATCGCCTCGGCGATCTGCTCCATGGCCGCTTCGTCCATCCCCCGGCTCGTGGCGGCCGGCGTGCCGACACGGATGCCGCTGGTGATGAAGGGGCTTTGGGGATCAAAGGGAATGGCGTTCTTGTTGACGGTGATCCGGGCCTCGTCGAGCCGTTTTTCCGCTTCCTTGCCCGTGAGTTGCTTGTTGCGCAGGTCGACGAGCATCAGGTGGTTGTCCGTGCCGCCGGAAACCAGTTGGAATCCGCGATCGGTCAGCCCTTTGGCGAGGGCGGCGGCGTTGGCCACGATCTGCTTCTGATAGGCGACGAATTCCGGCGACATGGCTTCTTTGAAGGCGACCGCCTTAGCGGCGATGATGTGCATCAGCGGACCGCCCTGCAGACCGGGGAAGATGGCCTTGTCGATCTTGGCGGCCCATTCCTTTTTGCAGAGGATCATGCCGCCGCGGGGACCGCGCAGCGTCTTGTGCGTCGTGGTGGTGACAAACTCGGCGTAGGGCACGGGCGAGGGATGGAGCCCTGCCGCCACCAGGCCGGCGATGTGGGCCATATCGACCATCAGCATGGCGCCCACCTCATCGGCGATGGCCCGGAAGCGCGCAAAATCGAGCACCCGGGGATAGGCGCTGGCGCCGGCGACGATCAGCTTCGGTTTCGTCTCCCGGGCGATGCGCGCCACCTCGTCATAGTCGATCCGGCCTGTATGTTCATCGACACCGTAGGCGACGAAGCGGAAGTATTTTCCCGATATGTTGACGGGGGAACCGTGGGTCAGGTGACCGCCATGGGCGAGGTTCATCCCCAGAACGGTGTCGCCCGGTTCGAGGCAGGCGAAGTAGACGCCCAGGTTGGCGTTGGCCCCTGAGTGGGGCTGCACATTGGCGTGTTCGGCGCCGAAGAGCGCCTTGGCCCGTTCAATCGCCAGGGCCTCCACCTGATCGACGAACTCACAGCCGCCGTAGTAGCGTTTTCCCGGATACCCCTCGGCATACTTGTTGGTCAGCACGCTGCCGGCGGCTTCAAGGACCGCCTCGCTGACAAAGTTCTCTGATGCAATCAACTCAATGTTGTTCTGTTGCCGGTTCTTTTCCCGGTCCATCGCGGCCGCCACGTCAGGGTCGACCCGGTGCAGGTGTTTCCATTCACTCACGAAAATGCTGCCTCCCATACTTGCTTTTTCTTCAGGCCTTTCTGTAGCGCCAATGTTACCGGTAACAGGCCCGCTCCCCGCCGATCAGCTTGGGCCGGGTCCGCGCCGCCGTCAACCGCGCTTCGCCGATCTGGCGGATCGCCAGGCGCACCGGCACGGCGACCGGTCTCAGGTGCATCCCGATCAGCGTCTCGCCGATATCCATGCCGGCGTGGGCGCGAATCGACTCGACGACGACGGGTTCTTCGAAATGGCTCATCGCCTGGGCCGCCAAGGACCCGCCGGCCTTGGCGACAGGACGAACGGCGACCTCCTCCAATTCCCGGTACAGGCGCAGGGTCGCCCCTTCGATGACCAGGGCGCGGTTGAGGTGTTCACAACACTGGATCGCCAGGTGAATCCCGCTGGGCAGGGTCACCGACCGCAGGGCCGTCAAAATGGCTTCGGCGACCGCTTCCGACCCCTGTGTGCCGATCGTCGCGCCGGTTACCTCAGAGGTGCTGCACCCGACGACGAGGATCTGATCGCGCTGCAGGTTGGCCGCCTGCAACAGCTCAGTGACGGCGGCGGTGACCTGCGCCCCGATGCCGGTCATTCCCCTGACGCCTGCCCCTCTAATGCCCGCAGCTTGTCCACCCGGCGGGCATGACGGCCGCCGGCGAAAGCGCCCGCAAAAAAGGCCGCTACGATCTCCCGGGCCAAGCCGGGACCGACGACCCTGGCCCCCAGGGCGAGCACATTGGCGTCGTTATGTTCTCGGGCCATGCGGGCCGAAAAGGGATCGCCGCAAAGGGCGGCGCGGATCCCCGGCACCTTGTTGGCGGCGATGGAGATGCCGATCCCTGTGCCACAGATGACGACGCCGAAATCGACGTCCCCGGCGACAACCGCCTTCGCCACCTTGACGCCATAGTCGGGGTAATCAACAGACTCCTCCGAAAAGGTTCCCATATCGATGACCTCCGGCTTGGCGCCGTCCTGTTCCATCTCCTCGGCCAGATAGCTCCGGATCTCCTCTTTCAGTTGGAACCCGCCGTGGTCGCTGCCGATGGCGATCTTCATCCTACTCACTCCAACGCTGTCTTTTTCTACCGATGGACGAACATTCCCATGGATGATCATTCCACTGGTGACAAATCCCTAAAGCAGTCATATTTCGACATGGAATAGCTTATCCCTTTTCGAGCCGACAAAACATTATAAAAAAACATCGGTTGACCGCTGTCAAACGATGGTGGTTACGATCCGCTCCAGGGCCTTTCGCAACGCCCCTTCGATCTCGATCGCATTCGTTTCATAGGCGCGCTCGTCCAGGCCAAAAGGGTCGGCGATGTCGCCGCTCCCGCCGGCATACCCCTTCAGCGTAAACACCTTGGCGGCCGCTTCCGGCGCCATCTGAACGACCCGATCGCGGTGGCTGCCTGTCATGGTCAGCACCATGTCGGCCTCACCGATCAAGCGCTCATTCAGGGGCGTCGCCCCATGGGTTTCCAGATCCAACCCGCGACCGGCCATCACGTTGCGGGCCTGCGTCGACGCCGGCGCCCCCGGCCAGGCCGACACGCCGGCGGAAGCTACACGGATCCGCTCCCCTTGGCCCATCTCGGCCAGGATCGCTTCGGCGATCACCTGCGCCATCGGGCTGCGGCAGGTGTTGCCGGTGCATACAAACAATAGAGTGAACATCGGTATCCCTCCGGACTTGGGTGACCTCAGCCAAGACTGGCGCTTCCAAGCAAAAGCTTAATCCCTATCCCCAATAAAATCAAGCCTCCTGCCAGTTGGGCCGTGGCGCCCAACATCCGGCTCACCTGTTGCCCGATCAGGCAGCCGGCCACCGTCATGATCCCGGCGACGACGCCGAAGGTGACGACCGTGGGAATCAACCGCGCCCCCACGGTGCCCAGAGAAAAGCCGACACTCAAAGCGTCCATGCTGACGGCCGCCCCGATGACGACGAGCCCCCACATCGTCGGCGCAAAGGGCCGTCCACCGGCGATCACGCCGGCGCCGGCCATCGCTCCTCCCTGTACCGGAGCGCCTGCGGCGCCGATGGAACGGTGGACGCCAAGGGGAGAGCCAGCGTCATCGCGTCTCTCCTGCCAGGCGTGGTAAATCATCCGTCCACCCAAGAAAAAAAGCACCGCCGCGCCGATGAAACTGGCCAAACGACCCACGATCAACCCGAGGGCGCTCCCGGCCAGGATGCCGAACCAGGGCATGAAGATGTGAAAAAGGGCCACGACAATCCCGAGGATCAGGGCGTCACGGCGGCGCACCCCTTCCATGCCGATGCCGAGGGCCATGGAAAAGGCGTCAGCGCCCAACCCCACCGCAAGCACACCCAAGGTCCAATATGCCATTCCCCAACCTCCACTTCGCCGGAATTCGCCCGGAGCCATGGAAAGCCAAGCCATGATTAGTTATATGCCTTGGAAAGGGGGACGAGAAGAACCGCTTTTAGCCGAGCCAGCGTCGCCCGCCGGCGGCTTTCTCGAGGCGGTTCATCACCGCCCGGCCAATGCCCACTGGGGGATATGTCTCAGCCACGATCCGGCTGACCGGCGTCTGATCGAAGGAACGAATCGCCCCGAACAGCCCTTGAGCCACCGTAGTCAAGTCTTCCCGAGAACCGGTCAGCCGAACCACCCATTTGTCCCCTGGGCCGTCGTCACCCGGCCCAGGCAGGCGCCTGCCGATCTCGCGGAAGGTCTCTTCGGAAAGGAGCAGCCCCGTCACCTCGCCGGCTCCATCGCCCTTCACGGCGGCGGCGGCAGTGTCGAGCAATCGCCGCAGCGCCGCCCTCTGCTCCTCCCGGTTGCCATCAAGCAGGTACAGGGGCGCTTGGGGGGCATAGTGGACATACTTCATCCCCGGAGAAGGCGGGACGAAATCTTCCTGGATGGACGCCGTCGGCGCCGGCCTTTCATCTCCCTGGACGGCGACTGCGACAGCATCCCGACGCCCTATCGCATGGAAGGGTTGCACAGGAATCCCCATCGCCTCGATCATCTCCGGCGTCACACCGCCGGGACGCAGGATCACCGCCGCTTCCCCCCGGGCATCGACGACGGTCGACTCAAGCCCGAAGTCACAGGCCCCGCCGTCGACAATCCCATCGATGCGGCCCCAAAGGTCCTCGCGCACATGCTCGGCCACGGTTGGGCTCGGTCGACCGGAGCGGTTCGCCGACGGCGCAGCCACGGGCACCCCTGCCGCCCGGATCAGTTCCCGGGCGACCGGATGGGAGGGCATGCGAAGGGCCACCGTCGCCAAACCGGCCGTCACCACGGGCGGCACCAGGGACGACGCCGGCAGCACCAGCGTCAACGGCCCCGGCCAAAAACGCTCGGCCAGCCGCCTGGCCAGCGGGGGAAAATCAAGGGTCAGCGCCGCCACCTCGTCCATGGCGGCGATATGTAGGATCAAGGGGTTGTCAGAAGGCCGGCCCTTGGCGGTGAAGATCGCCGCCACCGCCGGCCCGTTGAGCCCGTCGGCGCCCAAACCATAAACCGTTTCCGTCGGAAAGGCGACAAGCCCGCCCGCGCGCAGGCACGCCGCCGCTTCAAGAAGCGCCCCCGGCGATAGCTGCTGCGGGTCAACGGGCCAGATTTTCGTATCCTTTGCTTCTGCTGCCATGTCTCTGCTATCCCTTCGTTCCACGCTGCGCCTCACAGGCTGCGCATGTTGGCATCGTTATCCAAGGGCGGAACGGCTGTCTCGCCGGGTAGTATTGCGCCGAAGGAGGGCTTCAATCCTCACCCTCGTCCTCGCACTCGCCCCGGAAGACACCCGTCACCACCCGATCATGACCCTGTCCGTCCGGGATGATCCGGACCTCGGCAAAGCCCTGCGCCGCCAGCAGCGCGGCCACATCCCGCCCCTGGTTGTAGCCGATCTCCCAGGCCACAAAACCGCCCGGTTCCAGGGCGCGACGGGCCTGGGGCGCCAGGCGGCGGTACAGCGCAAGGCCATCGTCGCCGCCGTCGAGGGCCAGCATCGGTTCAAAACAGGCCACCTCGCGCTGCAGCGACGGGATCTCCCCCGCCGGGATGTAGGGGGGATTGGACAGGACGGCCTTCAGCCGCAGGCCGCCGTCGATGGCCGGATTCAGCAGATCGCCTTCCACGAAACGGATCCGTTCAGCCACGCCGTGCCCTTTCGCGTTCTGGCGGGCGACGGCGAGGGCCGCCGCCGAGACGTCGAGGGCCAGCACCTGGGCCGTCGCGATCTCCCGGGCCACCGATACGGCGATCGCCCCCGAGCCGACGCCCACATCGGCGATCCAGGTATCCCCTGTCTTTGGGGACCTACCCAACAGCGCCAGCGCCGTCTCGACGAGCAACTCCGTCTCGGGACGGGGGATGAGCACTGCCGGGGTGACCGTAAAATCCAACCCCCAAAACTCCTGCCGCCCCGTGATGTATTGCAACGGACAGCCCGTCAATCGCTTTTGGACCAGTTCTCCCAAGCCTGCCGCCTGTTCTTCCGGCAGTCGATCGCGCAGGGCCGCCAGCAACCCCGCCCGGTTGACACCGAGACCAAAGGCCAGCAGCACCTCCGCCTCCAGGCGGGGCGAATCGATCCCCTGTCGCGCAAAAAAAGAAACCGTCGCCTGCAGAGCTTCCCCAACAGTCGCCGGCTTCCATACGAATCCGTTCATCTCTTTCTTTACTCCATCGCCTTCATCTTTTCCGCCTGATCCGTCGCCACCAAGCCGTCGATCACCTCATTCAGATCGCCGTCAAGGATCGTTTCCAGACGGTGCAGCGTCAGCCCGATGCGGTGATCGGTCACCCGTCCCTGCGGGAAATTGTAGGTGCGAATCCGCTCCGAGCGGTCGCCCGAACCGACCATGGACTTGCGCACGCTGGCCAGTTCGCCATGCTGCTCCTCCTGGGCTTTTTCCAGCAGACGCGCCCGCAACACGCGCATCGCCTTTTCCCGGTTCTTGAGCTGAGATTTCTCGTCCTGGCAGGAGACGACAATGCCTGTGGGCAGGTGGGTGATCCGCACAGCCGACTCGGTCTTGTTGACGTGCTGACCGCCGGCGCCGGAGGAACAGAAGACATCAATGCGCAACTCGTTCGGGTTGACATCGATCTCTACCTCTTCCGCCTCAGGCATGACGGCCACCGTGGCCGCCGAGGTGTGGATGCGCCCGCTCGACTCGGTCGCCGGCACCCGCTGCACGCGGTGAACGCCCGACTCGAACTTCAGCTTCGAAAAAGCGCCCTGGCCTTCGACGAGGACGATGACCTCCTTGAAGCCGCCGATGTCGGTGTAGTTTGCCGAAAGCAGTTCTGTCCGCCATCCCTGCCGGTCGGCAAAACGGTTGTACATGCGATAGAGATCGCCGGCAAAGAGGCCCGCCTCCTCGCCGCCGGTGCCCGCCCGGATCTCGATGATGACGTTCTTTTCATCATTGGGATCCTTCGGCAGCAACAGGATCCTCAGCCGCTGTTCCAGCGCTTCCTTGCGTCCCGACAGTTCGTCCAGTTCCAGGGAGGCCATCTCCTGCAGCTCCCGGTCGGACTCATCGAGCATCGCCCGGGCGTCATCGATGCCCTGCAGGACACCCTTGTACTCCCGAAAGGCCTCGACGATCTCCGTCATCCCCGCCTGCTGCTTCGCATGGCGCTGCCAGCGGGTCTGATCGTTGATGATCTCGGGATCGCTGAGCAACTGGGTCAGTTCTTCATATTTTTGTTCGATAATTTCCAATTTATCGATCATCGGTGTTCACCTGTCACATTCTTTTTGTCTCACAACAGTAAGTCAAGGCAAAATAAAGCGACCCGATCGCGCCGGCCAGACGTCGCTCCAGGAACGGCCCGTCAAACGACGGCCGGTTCCTCTGTGATGGAACCTTTCAGACGCTCGCCTGCTGCTTTGTTGACGGCGCCATCCTGCGTCGAGACGGTCTGAGGAAGCACCGCCAGGAGCGCCCGGATCGCCACCTCCACCTGCCTGTCATCGGGCTCCCGCGTCGTCATCCGCTGCAGCCAGAGACCGGGCTGGATAAAGAGGCGCATCAACCAAAACCGGGGATACCGGCCGGAGAGCTTGATGATCTCATAGCTGATCCCGGCCACAAAAGGAACGAGGGCCAACCGGTAGGCCACCTTCCAAAAGAGCGTGGCGTCGGGAAGCAGGGAAAAGGCAAAAATTTTGATGACCATCACGAAGAGCAGGAAGCTGGTGCCGCAACGGGGATGCAGCGTCGTCTGCCGCTGGGCGTTGGCCACCGTCAATTCCTCACCGGCTTCATAAGCATGGATGACCTTGTGTTCGGCGCCATGGTATTGAAAGACCCGCTGGATGTCGGGCATCCGGGAGATGGCCGCGATATAGCCGAAAAAAAGCGCGATCCGGACGATGCCTTCGATCAGGTTTTGCAAAAAGAGGTTCGGCACCAACTGACGGGTCAGGTGGGCCGCCGCCGTCGGCAGAAAAATGAACAGGCCAGCGCCCATGACAAGGGCCACGGAGATGGTGACAGCGATCTCCCAGGGGGTGAGTTCCTCTTCCTCCTCATCAGTCGCCTTGCCGGCGGAAAAGGAGAGCGCCTTGACCCCCAGGATCAGCGCGTCCAAGAGCGCCCCCGTTCCGCGGAGGACTGGGGTTTTCATGAGGACACCGTTCATCCACGATGCCACAGGTTGCTTCTCAATGACAATCTCATCATTGGGGCAACGGACGGCGATGGCCATCTCATCGGGCCCGCGCATCATGACACCTTCAATGACGGCCTGGCCGCCATACTGAAATTTCCCCATTCACTTCTCCCCCGATAGAAAAAGAGCAGAGCTTTGTGCAGGCTCTGCTACGCAGTTTATAGACCGTACTTTTTCTTGAACCGATCCACCCGGCCGCCGACTTCTACGCTACGGCTCTTACCGGTGAAAAAAGGATGGCACTTGGAGCAAACGTCCACTTTGATTTCTTTGCGGGTCGAGGTCGTTTCAAAGGTCTCGCCGCAGGCGCAATGCACTTTGGCCTGGTGCACTTGCGGATGGATGCCTTCCTTCACAGGGTTCACCTCTTTCTCCAAGACCAGGACGCGGGTCCGGTCAGACTATGGCTCTCAGTAACAAAGGAGATTATACCATAGCCCAACGGATGTCGCAAGAAAAATGATCCGGTCCAGGCAAGGGATTACACGCTCGTTGAGACGCCGCGAAGATAGGTCGCCGGGTTGACCGTCCGGCTGTCCAGGCGCACTTCAAAGTGCAAGTGAGGACCGGTGGCCACGCCGGTGGCGCCCACCTGGGCGATCGGCTGTCCCCGTTCAACCTCATCGCCCTCTCGCACCAGCACCTTTTGCGCATGGGCGTACAGGGTGACCACCCCATAGGGATGTTCCACGATGACCGTCCGCCCATAGATGGGCTTCCACCCGGCAAAGAGGATCCGCCCCCGCTGGGCTGCCCGGATCGTCTCGCCCCGATCGCCGGCGATGTCGATCCCGTGGTGAAAGGCGCCTCTCCGTGGGCCAAAGGGGGAGGTGACGACGCCGTCCAAGGGCGTCAGCATCGACGAAAGAACGGCGCCACGAGATGGCAAGGCCGGTATCGTCGCGCCCGTTGCCATCTCGCGGCTCGCCTCGCCCACGGTTCGCTTGCCCGACGCCGGCACGCGCAACGCTTGTCCCGGCTGCAACAGGCCATTCTTCAGTTCGTTTCGTTGTCGCAGTTCCTCTACGGTCAGGCCATGGCTGCGGGCGATGCCGAAGAGCGTCTCCCCGGCGGAGACACGGTGCAACCGCCAGCCATCCTTCGCCGCTTCCGCAGGATCACCGGTCCCATCGACAGATGCGCCGGCAGAACCATCGGAAGTCGCGGCCCTGGAACCATCCACGGCGCCGTCATCGCTTTCGAATTCTTGCCCTGTTGCCGTTCCGTCCCTATCCACCGTCTCTGTCAACGTCAGGTCGCCTTTCAGCAACCGCCACAGGTCGCTTTCGGCGGCGTCACCGGCAACCGGATGGATCAAGAGCGCCCCGATGAGTGAGAAAAGCAAGAGACGGAAGAACCCCAAGGGGCGCCTGCCGTCTCTTTGTATCGGAATCATGAAAATGAATCACCTCGAAATGCTTTGCAGTCCATCCGGTAGTCTAACCGGAAACCGCGCCGGCTATTCGAGGTTTGTCTGAAGCGCCCGCTTGGCGAGCCGTCGCTGGTTTGCCCAGTGCAAGACGGGGAAATAGGCGACGACATAGGAGATGACCATGTTGATGGCGCTGCCGGTGACAAAGAAGACCCCCATGTCCTTCCAAAAATGCGCATGCCGGAGATCGTGAACGTTCGCATGGTGAAGGGGCTGTCCCCAAACAAGGGATCCCACGGCCAGGTTGGCGGTGATGAACAGGGGGATCGCCCATTTGAAGAGCACCGCTGTGATCACCGCAGCGGTCCGGTTGCCCCGAAAGAGGGCGGCGAAGGCCCAGGCGGCGACAAGCCCCAGCCCAAAAAAGGGGCCGAACCCGGAGGCGAATCCGAAGGCGACGCCCCGCGCCAGCGGTTCCGGCTGATCCTTCAGCCGCCGCAACCGCAGATAGTGAAAGCGGAGAAATCGCTTAAACCGTATCCATGCTGTCATGACAAGCCCTCCCACTTTCACGGCGCCGAGAAAGTTCCTGCGTAGATCGCCCAGTTATATCCCAGACCGCCCCTGTGCTTCCCCGCAGTTACGCCTGGGCTTCGTTGCGGCCCCAGCCAAAATGAGGCTTTCGCTCCAGTCTATGCAAGGCGTTGATGAATCGAACAGTGCCGGTGCGGCCACGGATGACGACCGTGTGGGTCAAGGCGCCTTGGGCCGTATACTTGACGCCTTTGAGCAGGCTGCCGTCGGTGATACCCGTCGCGGCGAAGATCACCCCGTCACCGCGGACCATGTCGTCGAGCAGGAGGATCTTGCGGGGATCCTCAAGGCCCATGGAGATGCAGCGAGCCTCTTCCTCCGGCGATTCCGGGCAGAGGCGCCCCTGCATCTCGCCGCCGAGACAACGGATGGCCGCAGCGGCGATGACCCCTTCCGGCGCGCCACCGATGCCCATCATGATGTCCACCCCAGAGTCGGGGAAGGCCGTCGCCACGGCCGGCGCCACGTCACCGTCCAAGATCAGTTGAATCCGGGCGCCTGCCTTCCGGCAGCGGGCGATCATATCGGCATGGCGAGGGCGGTCGAGAATGACCACGCTCAGTTCGTCGATGGGCTTTCCGAGCGCGTCGGCGACGTTCTTCAGGTTATCCTCCACCGGCGCGTCGAGATGGATGCGGCCCTTCGCCGCCGGTCCGACGACGATCTTATCCATATACATGTCCGGCGCATGGAGCAGGCATCCCCGTTGGGCCGCCGCCAGAACAGAGATGGCTCCGTTCAAGCCCTTGGCGACGATGTTGGTGCCTTCGAGGGGATCGACAGCGATATCCAGTTCGGCTTCCCCGCCGCCGCCCACTTTTTCGCCGATGTACAGCATCGGCGCTTCATCCATTTCCCCTTCGCCGATCACGACCACCCCGTCGATGCTGACCGTGTCGAACATGGCGCGCATCGCTTCTGTCGCCGCGTCGTCGGCGGCCATCTTGTCGCCCCGTCCCATCCAACGCGCCGACGCCAAGGCAGCCGCCTCGGTGACGCGAGCAAACTCAAGAGCCAGTTCCCTGTACATCCTGTTTCTCCTCCCCTTCTGGCGCGTCGCCGGCCTTTTTTCCTCGTCGCCATGGCCGAATTTCCCCAGAAGCCGGCGACGAGGACCGATGCGTCGCGCCTCCTGCCGACCTGCCGGATCATGGTCTGTCGACAAGCGCCCTCTCAGGCAGCGCCGTCAGACATACAACCGTCCGGTCCGGTCAAACAGAATGGCTGCTCCGCGCGCGGAGCAACGATCTAATTATCATTATAGTCCTATCTTCATCAAACAGCGAGCCTGATCAGGATAAAAGCGGGCCGGCCTCTTCCGCCGGCCCGCTCTGCATACTGCTCAGCGGCCTGAACACTGTCGGAGGTTACTTGTCTTTGACCGATTCCCAGTCTTTTAAGAACCGCTCGATCCCTGAATCGGTGAGGGGATGCTTGATCATCTGCAAAAGAACCTTGAAGGGCACCGTGGCGATGGGAGCGCCGGCGCGGGCCGCAGCGGTCACATGGACGGGATGGCGAATGCTGGCTGCGATGATCTCTGTGGCGATCCCGTGGATATCGAAGATCTCCACCAGTTCACGGAGCACATCCATGCCGTCGTGACCGATGTCATCGAGGCGGCCCACAAAGGGGCTCACATAGGTGGCGCCGGCATTGGCCGCCATCAGACCCTGGTTGGCAGAAAAGATGAGGGTGACATTGGTGCGGATGCCTTCCTGGGCCAACTTCGCCGTCGCCGACAAGCCGGCGGCGCACATGGGAATCTTGATCACGATGTTCGGGTGGATCTTGGCCAGTTCCCTCGCCTCGGCGACCATCCCTTCGGCATCGGTGCTGATCACCTCCGCCGAAATCGGTCCGTCGACGATGGCGGCGATCTCCTGCACCACCTCGCGGAAGTTGCGTCCCTCTTTGGCGATCAGCGAAGGGTTGGTCGTCACACCGCTGATCACCCCGAGCCGATGGGCTTCCCGGATCTCCTCAATGTTGGCGCTGTCCAGAAAAAAGCGCATCCCTATCCCCCCCTAGGCTTTGCCGTTGGAACCAAAGATACGGATTTTTTCGCGAATGACCTCGCTCATCTTCGTCTTGGCCGGGCCAAGGATCTTGCGGGGGTCGATCTCGCGGGGGTTTTTCTCGATGGCCTCTTTGACGCCGTCGACAAAGGCCTCCCGCAGGTTCGTGTCGATGTTCACCTTGCGCACGCCAAGGCTGATCGCCTTTTGGATGTCTTCCTCGGGAACGCCGGACGAGCCATGCAGCACGATGGGGATGTTGACCAGTTGGCGGATCTTGGCCAGACGGTCAAAATCGAGTTCCGGACGGCCTTTGTACTGCCCATGGGCCGTGCCGATGGCGATCGCCAGCGCGTCCACCTTGGTGGCGTCGACAAACTGCTTCGCTTCCGCCGGGTCGGTGAAGAAGGCGTCCCGCTCGTCCACATGGATGTCGTCCTCGGTCCCGCCGATCTTGCCCAGTTCCGCCTCGACAGAGACGCCGACGGCGCGGGCCACTTCGAGGACGCGGTTGGTCAGGGCGATGTTCTCCTCCAGGGGGTACTTGGAACCGTCGATCATGACAGAGGTAAAGCCGCTGCGGATGCACTGGATGCACTGGGCAAAGCTCGTGCCGTGGTCCAGGTGCAGCGCCACAGGAACAGAGGCCTTTTCGCCGGCCAGCCGGGCCAAGGCGACAATATACTCGAGTCCGGCGTACTTGATCGCCCCTTGGGAAGCCTGGATGATGACAGGGGCGCGCTCCGCTTCTGCGGCGTCAACGATGGCCTGGACGATTTCCATGTTGTTGCAGTTAAAGGCGCCGACGGCGTACTTGCCTGCGTCCGCTGCGGCGAGAAGTTGGGAGACTGGAACCAGTGGCATCGAGACATCTCCTCCTACATTGTTATCCTTGGAATCCTTTCGCCAAACTAGGCGATATTCCCTTCCGGCTAGTATGCCCATTCGGCAGGCAAACAGGAAAAGACCGCGGAACATCTTCAGGTTGTGTCCGCGGCGCCTGTCACTGTCTTGATTATGGAGATTTTTTTCTTCTCCGCCGACCTCGACCGCTTTCCCGGCTCCCCGGGGCGGCGCCCTGGATCTGCAGTTCGGCGCAACGCTTCATCACCTGGAGGTCATTGTCCGATTCGGCATAACAGACATAGGTGTTATCACAAGCCTCGCAGCGAAGTTCCACCCGTTCCGGGTAGACCTCCACATTGATCTGGAAACTGCCGCAGGAGCAGGAGAGGGCGCCCTCTTCAGCCAGCTTGTGCAGCCGTTCCAGGACAGCGTACATCACTTCAGGATTTTCAAAATAATCGGTGAGCCCCAGGTTTTCCGCCATCTCCTGCAAGGATTTGTCCTGATTCAGGATGGCCGTTTTCACCTTTTCCCGAGGTCCGATAAAACCGACTTCGACCATCGTCTCGGCGCAGCGAAGCTCGGTGAGTTGCTGTGACCAGAGTTGTTCCCGGGGGAACCAATGGAGGTGTTGGGTTTCGCACATGATGCAATGCGTCTGCAACCAAAAGCGCTTGCGGTCCTTGCTCCCCACCGTCATCAGCCCGGCTCCGCAGGAACAATGCAGCTTATGCACTTTTCTTCCCGCAAAGGCGAACAAGGACAGGGCGTGAAAGTCCATGCGGCCACAGGCGGGACAACGAAGAGCCACGACGGTTAAGGTGGACAGGATCATGTGGAGAACCCTCCTTTCTACCCCCAGTATTCAACGCCACAGGGCAAAATCCTTTTTTGTCAATCCATATTAAGAAGGAGTTGTTCGCCAGCAGAGAATTTTCCGCGTCAGTTCCATCACATCGAAGGGTTTCATCACATGGTCTAAGATGTCAAGGTCGCGCGCTTCCTTGAGCAGGGGGAGCTCCTCATAGGCGGTCATTAAAACGACCCGCAGCCTATGGCCCCTCCGCCGCGCTTCCGCCAGCGCCTCCACACCGGTCATGCCCGGCATCTTGACGTCGATCAGCATCAGGGAGTACTCCGTCGTCCCCAGCTTCTCCAGCGCCTCGGGCCCGCTGGCGGCGGTCTCCACAGGGATGCCGGCCATACGGAAGGCTTCTTGCAATAAGCGGCGCACACCTTTTTGATCGTCAACGACCAATACCCCATGGGTGTCTCCCATGCTACCGTCAAACCTCCTGCAAGCCCCATCTGCGTTACTGCGCTGAAGCCAAAGGGCGCGGCTTCCAATCCCCAACAGGCGCTCCTCTCTATGCATGTTGATATTTCGTTACAAGAAAAGAAAATCCTGCCTGTTATCTTGACAGGCAGGACTTTTATCACACTTTTCGCTTCAATTTAGGAGCCGATGCTGGAGAGCTGGCTCGCTTAGGGGAGCGCCGCTGGCGCCAGCGCTGGGAGCTTGGCGATGAGGATGAGGGCAATGACGGTCAGCAAAACCACTGACAGGGGCAACAGAAAGTACAGGAAGACCGCTCGTCGACTGGACAGTTGCAAGGCCGCCCGGATCGCCAGTATTTCGAGAAACAAGGTCCAAAGGCCCAGGGCAAACCGTCCCAATCCCTCGATCACCTGTCCGCCCGGTCCATAGGCGCCGATCAAGCTCAGGGGAGCGAGGAGAATCGAGGGCCAGTGGGCGAGTCCGAGGCAAACCAGCAGGCCTTTGCCGTTGCTGGCGCCGCCCATCAACTCGCCGGCGAGGTTGTAAAAACCGGTCCTGAGAAACCAGAAAAATATGCCGAAAAAGAAGCCGACGATGCTGAGACTGGCACGCATTTTTTCGAAGGCGCCGCCGGCCAGCCGGGAGGAAAGGCGATCAGGGAGGCCGCCGGCGTTGCCCAGGCTCAGATCGACGATCAGGCTGATGACGGACGTGATCAAGACAACGGCTACCGCCAATCTGATCGGCTTTTCCTGCGCCGCCATGGAAAAAGCCTGTTCCGGCTTGACCATCACATGGTAGAGATAGTCCCAGGCGCTCCATGGCGGAGCGGGCGGGCAGATCGGGCCTGTTCCCGGCGCGGCAGCGCCTGTATCGCCCGGATTGGGAGAAAAGGCGTCCTTTTCTTCCTCATTTTCCCGTTTCTCCATCTCCATAACCGACCCTCCGCTTCATCCCATCCTCGCGGTATTAGGGCAGGGGACTTTTGGTCTTCAGCAGGTCCAGGATTTGCGCCATCTCTTCGACAGAAAGATGCTGTCCCGATAGGCTGGCGCCGTTCCAGCGGCTGTTCATGCCAGAAAACAGGCGATCAATCGCCGATTCCCGGCCAAACTCCTCGATCTGCGGTTTTCCTTGGATCCCCGCCATCGACGCCGCCAACGCCACGGCGTCATAGAAGTTGCCCAGTTCGTCCACCAGCCCCAATTCCTTCGCCTGCCGCCCGGTGAAGACCCGACCGTCGGCCAGGGCGCGCACCCGCTCGACAGGCATTTTGCGGCCTTCCGCCACCACGTCGATGAACTGGGCGTAAATATCGTTGACCATGCCCTGGAGGATCTCCCGTTCTTCCGGTGTCATGTCCCGCGCCGATGAGGCGATGTCTTTGTAGGGTCCGCTCTTGATCACGTTGGCCCGGTAGCCCACCTTCTGGTAAAGCTCCGTCAGGTTGGCCAGATCGAGGATCACCCCGATCGATCCGGTGGTGGTCGCCGGGTTGGCCACAATCTTGTCCGCCCGGGACGCCACCCAGTACCCGCCGGAGGCGGCCACATCACCCATGGAGGCGACGACCACCTTGCCGCTCTCGCGGAGGCGGTCCACCTCACGGCCGATCTCCTGGGAGGCCGCCGATGTCCCCCCGGGCGAATTGATGCGCAGCACGACGGCTTTGATGCCTTTGTTCCCTTGCAGTTGGCGTAGCGTCTCCAGCACATCGTTGGAACCAGCCTGGCCGCCTAACAGCCCGCCACCGCCGCCGGCATCGGCGATCATCCCTTCCAGCCGCACCACAGCCACCCTGTTGCCCGCCGGAGGATCGCCGGAACGGTGGCCGCCGGGCCGGAAGAGGACGAGGAGCACCGAAAGAGCCGCTACCGCCAGGATCGCGCCCACAACCCACTGTTTCCTTTTTGCCAAAGCAATCCGCCTCCTCTGGCTGGACTTGTCCTTATTTTACCCATGGAAGACGTGTCAAGCCGGCCCGTTGATCACGAACCGGCGGCCCATTCCGCCGCTTGGCTGCCGCCGAGCTTCGAAAGACGCGTCGTCTCGGCGCTCACATGGAGGCGCGGCACATTCAAGGCCACGACGGTTCGCCGCGCCGGAAGCTGGACGACCGTGCCCGGCTGAACATCCGGGATGGCGGTCACATCGATCATCGTCATCTGCATGGCCACCTTGCCCAGGACCGGCGCGCGCCGGTCGCCGATACGGACCGACCGGGCCAGCGGCCCTATGCCGAAGTAAGCGGCCGACGTCTTGAGGAGCACCTTGGCCAAGTCCCAGAGGCTCACCGGCATGCTGACCGGTTCGAGCTGGTAACCGTCCACATAGCCGATGGGCAGCACGGCCACACGGGTTTCACGGCCGGTGACAAAGGCGCGCCCATAGCCGACGCCATGACCCGGCGGCAGGGTGGCCACATGGGCCACACGGGCTTTTAGCCGCCACACGTCGCGCAGGGCCAGGCCGGCGGCCACGGGGCCGGCCGGCTGGCCATAGAGCAGCGTGCCGACGCGCACCCCGTCGAAATGGTACTGGGGAAAAGCCATCGTTGCCGCCGAATTGGCCACATGTTTGACCGGGATCGCCGCGCCGGCGCAGGCCTCCATCGCCGCCACCGCCTCGCGAAAGCGCGCCACTTGACGGTGAACATGGCCCACATCGCCGGTGGCCGCCGTCGCCAGGTGGGTGAAGGCCCCTTCCAGATAAAGCTCGTCTTGACCCAAGATGGCGGCCACCAACGAGGGCGCCTCCTCGGCAAACACCCCCGTTCGGCCCAGTCCCGTTTCTACCTTGATGTGAATGGGCAGTTTTCGCCGGCCCTGGCGCCGCCCCTCCCGGGCGATCGCCAGCGCCGCCTCGACGGCGCTCACGCTGGCCGTCAGGTCGTACCGAACCAGCTCGGACGCCTCTTCGGCCACAAAGGGGGCCATCACCAGGATGGGCGCGTCGATCCCGCTTTGGCGCAGTTGGACGCCCTCGCTCACATGGGTAACGGCCAGGCGGTCGACGCCGTTCTCGACGAGGCAACGGGCGCACTCGACGATGCCGCAGCCGTAGGCGTTGGCTTTGACGACGCCGTAGAAGATCTTTTCATCGCCCAGATACTGCCGGATCGCTCGCGCGTTGTGGGCCAGGGCGTCCATATCGACCTCGACCCAACACCCCAGCCCCCGGGCGGCTTCCTCCCGCTGCCGTTCTTCGACGCCAGCGCTCTCCGGTCGCATCACGCTCATCGGTCTTTGGCCTCCTCGTCAGGATCCCTTCCGCCGGGAGAGGATCTTGCGCACTAGATTCTGGTACATGGGCTCGGCCACATTCCAGAAGTGATAGAAAAAGGGCTGGTATACTCGATCATATTCGCCGATAAACCCGACATAGTCCCCGTTGAAACCGCGCTTGAAGCGAACCAGCCCGTAGAGGGGATGGTCTTCGCCGACATGGCCGGGCACGCCGCGGAAATCATAGAGGGTGCAGCCGTTGGCTTTGGCCCAGCTGATCATCTTCCACTGCAACAGGTAGTTGGGCATGACATTGCGGTGGCGGTTTGACGAAGCGCCGTAGATGTACCAGGCCTTGTCGCCCAGGATAAAGGCGAGGGTTCCGGCGATGACCTCTCCCTGGTAGCGGGCGATGAACAGCTTCGCCATCCCCGCAGGCACCAGGTTGTCCCACATGTCTTCAAAATAGGAGTAGGCGCGCACGAGGAAGTCGTCGCGCTCACAGGTCTCCTTCAAGACCTGATAAAAGCCAGGCAGTTCCTCTTTGCCGCAGTTCTCATCGACGACAACGCCCTTTTTTTCGGCCAGCCGTATGTTATAGCGCGTTTTCTGATGAAAACGGGCAAAGACTTGCTCCAGGTCGTCCGATATGTCGAGGCGAAAGACATGGCGCGGTTGAACGCCTTCAAAGCCTTCGCCCTTATCGACGAGCCGGAAGCCGCGCGACCGGAGGTAGTCGGTCCACGCCGGCGCCGGTTCGATGACATCGGGATCGATTTTGAGAAAAACAGCCTTTTCCCGGCGGGCCAGCGCCGCGATCCCTTCCAGCAGCCGGTCGGCCACATCGGGCCGCGCCGGGTCGATGACCGGTCCCCGGGGGGCGTAGAAGATATGTTTGCCCAATGCCGGGATGCGCCGTTTCAGGATGGAGACCGCCGCCAGCGGCGTTCCCTCCTCCTCCACCATCAGCCGGTGCGGCTGCCAGCCCGTGCGGGACTTCACGTCGCCCCACTCCCAGGACTGGAGGACATGGCCTTTCGGGTGCTCTGCCATAAACCGGTTGAAACGCTCCTTGTCCTGGATGCCCAGTTCGCGAACGTTCAAGTTGGAAAATCCCCTTTCTCTCCGTCAGAACGCAGGTTCACATTTCCCGCTCATAACCGAGGAGACCTTTCCGAACCCTCAAAGGGACTGCGAAAAGGCCTCCGTCTTTTTCAGATGCTGTTCCTTTTACTGCTGCTGTTCGTGCTGGTTCAACGCGGCGTTGATGAAGTCCCGGAACAGGGGGTGGGGCCGGTTGGGCCGGGACTTGAATTCAGGGTGGAACTGGGAAGCGACGAACCAGGGATGGTCCTTCAATTCAACCACTTCGATGAGTCGGCCATCAGGGGAGGTGCCGGAGAAGGTCATGCCGGCTTTCTCCAGGGCGGCCCGGAAGGTGTTGTTGAATTCGTAGCGGTGGCGATGGCGCTCGTAGATGACCTCGTCCTGATAGGCGTCCCAGGCTTTGGTGTTGCGGTTCAACCGGCAGGCCCAGATGCCCAGACGCATGGTGCCGCCTTTTTCCTCCACGTCTTTCTGCTCCGGCAGCAGGTCGATGACCGGGTGTTCCGTCACTTCAGCGAACTCGCTGGAATGGGCGTCCTGCCAGCCGAGGACATGGCGGCTGAACTCGACGACAGCCAACTGCATGCCCAAGCAGATGCCCAGCATGGGGATGCCCTTTTCCCGGGCATACTGCAAGGCCGTGATCTTGCCCTCGATGCCCCGGTCGCCGAAGCCGCCGGGAACAAGGATGCCGTCCACGTCGCCCAGGAACTCTTCCGGATGGGCCCCTTCCAGATCGGCCGAGTAGATCCACTTGATCTTCACAGCGGCGTCATGGAAAAGACCGGCGTGACGGAGCGATTCGGCAACGCTCATGTAGGCGTCAGGGAGGGCCACATATTTGCCAACGAGGCCGATGGTGACCTGGCGCTGGGGATTCTTGATCTTCTGCACCAAGGCCTCCCAGTCCTTCAGATCGGGCTCGCCGCATTTCAGGTTCAGCTTTTCGATGATGATGTCGTCGAGGCCCTCTTTTTTCAGCAACAAAGGCACTTCGTAGATGGTCTCGCAGTCGACGTTCTGGATGACCGCTTCCGGCTCGATGTCGCAGAAGAGGGCGATCTTTTCTTCCAGTTCCTTGGGGAAGGCTTTTTCAGTCCGGCAGACGATCACATCGGGCTGGATGCCGATGCTGCGCAGCTCTTTCACGGAGTGCTGCGTCGGTTTCGTCTTCAACTCGCCGGCGCTGGCGATGAAGGGCATCAGCGTCACATGGATGTAGGCGACGCGCTCCTTGCCGATGTCCGACTTCATCTGGCGAATCGCTTCCAAAAAGGGCAGCGACTCGATGTCGCCGACGGTGCCGCCGATCTCGGTGATCACCACGTCCGGGTTGCTCTCGCGGGCGACGCGCAGGACCCGCTCTTTGATCTCGTTGGTGATGTGGGGGATGACCTGGACCGTGCCGCCCAAGAACTCGCCTTTTCGTTCTTTCGAGATGACCGACCAGTAGATCTTGCCGGTCGTCACGTTGGAGGCCTTGGTCAGGCTGATATCGACAAAGCGCTCATAATGGCCCAGATCCAGGTCTGTTTCCGCCCCGTCGTCGGTGACAAATACCTCGCCATGCTGGTAGGGGCTCATGGTGCCCGGGTCGATGTTGATGTAGGGGTCAAACTTCTGGATGGCCACTGTGAGGCCGCGGCTTTTGAGCAGGCGGCCGAGGGAAGCGGCTGTGATCCCTTTGCCCAGGGAGGAGACGACGCCGCCGGTGACAAAAATGAACTTCGTTTGCATTACCATGCCTGCTTTCTCTTCGACCGTTCACTCCGGTTCGGGTTTTACACTCCATCTATTCTACCCAAAGAGTGTCAAAGGATCAACAAAAAGCGAGCTTATTCAGCTCGCTCCCAGTCATCGTCTCGGCCCCGACCGTAATCGTGGTCGCGGTCATCATAATCCTCTTCGTCGCCGCCTTCGCCGTCTTCGTACTCCACTGTCTTGTTGAGCAAGGAGATGGTCGGGATGCGCCGGGCTGACTTGGCCGGCGCCCAGTTGCGCAGGCCCCAGAGGCCGTTGCCAAAGTAGACGAAACGCATATCCAGGTTCATCTGGGTGTAGACGGCGGCGATCGATTTGGGATCCTCGGGGTCTTCGTAACCGATGCGGGACAGGGCCTGCACGATGAGACCCCGGAAGTGGGTGTTTTCCCCTTTCTCCTTCAGCAGTTGGAAGAGAACATCCATTTCAGAGACCCGGCGGCCGGTGTTCACGGTGGTGATGGGTTCGGACACTGTGCAGCACTCCCTCGATATCGTCGACGCATTTTTTTCGGAGCGGTTGGTAGTGGCTGGGGCGGCTTGGGTCGTTCGCTAAGCGCTCCGCGGCGGCTCACTGGGCAGCGAAGCGGGGGCGCCAAAACTCACGGGCTTTTCCGCATGTCGTGGCGCCCTGATCCGCTTCTCCGCCTTCGCTCGCGCTCGCCGCTCCGCGCAAAACGCTCACGACCCAAGCCGCCCCAGGCCGCAATTCATCATGGTGCTTCTGGGTAAAGGATAGCCTTTACCCCTCCCCAAGCCGGCAATTCGTCATTGCTCTCCTGGGGGAAGCTACCCTTACCGCCCAGGCACACTTTGATCGCTCTTGGACAAGCGAGACCTTTTAAGGGGTCTTTCTAGTATTTTACACCTGACTATACTACATACGCTCTGGTGCTGTCAAACCCATGCAATGGAGGACGTTGCGCAGGACGATGCGCGAGTCGTCGACGAGGAGGAGGCGGGCGTCGCGCAATTCCTTTTCATCGGTGAGGACGCGGCAGTGAGTGTAGAAGCTGTGGAAGAGGGCGGCCAGGTCTTGGGCGTAGCGGGCCATGCGGTGGGGCTCCATCTGGGTCGCCGCGCGGGCCACTTCGTCGGGCAGGTCGGCGATCTTGCGAATCAGGGCGATCTCGGCGGGGTGATCGAGGACGGACAGGTCGAGGCCGCCCTCATCGTGGGAACCCTGCGGCACGACGTAGCCCGCTTCCTGGGCGGTGCGCAGGATCGAGCAGATGCGGGCGTGGGCGTATTGGACGTAGAAGACGGGGTTTTCCGAGGACTGGCTCTTGGCCAGGTCCAGGTCAAAGTCGAGGTGAGAGTCGGCGCCGCGCATGACGAAGAAGAACCGGGCCGCGTCTTTGCCGACCTCTTCGACCAGTTCGTCGAGGGTGATGTACTGGCCGGTTCGCTTGGACATGCGGACGATCTCGCCGCCCTTGTAGAGACGCACCAGTTGCATCAGGATGACGTCGAGCTTCTGCGGGTCATAGCCGACGGCCTGGACGGCGTTTTTCATCCGCGAGACGTGACCATGGTGGTCGGCGCCCCAGATGTTGATCACCCAATCGAAGCCGCGGTCGAACTTGTTTTTGTGATAGGCGATGTCGGCGGCGAAGTAGGTGGGGATGCCGTTGGAACGGACGAGCACCTCGTCCTTCTCCTCGCCGAGGGCCGTCGCCTTGAACCAGAGAGCGCCTTCGTTTTCATAGATGTAGCCGTTGGCGCGCAGCGTCTCCAGCGTCCGCTGGATGGCGCCGGAATCGTGGAGGGACTGCTCGGAGAACCAGACGTCATAGATGACGCCGAAGCGCTCCAGGGTCTGGCGAATGGCGTCCAGTTTCTCCCGCAGGGCGTACTTGACGAGCATCTCCCGGCGCAGGGAGGACTCCATGTTGAGGTACTTGTCGCTTTCTTTGGCGATCAGTCCGCGCATCGTCTCGACGATGTCTTCGCCGTGATAGCCCTCTTCGGGGAAGGGCACATCGCGGCCGAGCAGTTGCAGATAGCGAGCTTCCAAGGACTTGCCGAAGTTTTCGATCTGGTTGCCGGCGTCGTTGATGTAAAACTCTTTTTGCACATCAAAACCGGCCAGGCGGAGCAGGTTGGCCAGGGTGTCGCCGAGGGCGGCGCCGCGGGCGTTGCCCATGTGCAGCAGGCCCGTCGGGTTGGCGCTGACAAACTCGACTTGCACCCGCCGTCCGGCGCCGGCGTCAGAGGCGCCGTAGACGGCGTCGGACTGTTGGACCGCCGGGAGGACCGGGTAGAGCCAGGAATGATGCAGGGTAAAATTGATGAAACCGGGACCGGCCACCTGGATGTCTTTCAGCCAATCGCCCCGGTCGATGTGAGCGACGATCTTTTCCGCCAATTGGCGGGGGTTCATGCGGGCCTCCCGGGCCATCAACATGGCCACGTTGGTGGCAAAATCGCCATGTTGTTTTTCACGAGGCACTTCCAGCACGAAGGCCGGAATTTGAGTAAAGGCGACTTCCCCGGCCTTGCGGGCCTCTTCCAGCGCTTGCTTGACAGCAGCCAAGATGCGGCGGCGAATATCTTCAACGAAGTTCACTGAATCTATTTTCCTCCTTCACCGTAATCAAGAGCGAGTTATCGCTCAGTTTCCGCTGATCGAACTGCAGTTCATATTCCAAATTAATGGAGCCACCTCGGTCGCCCAGGTCCACCTGCACCTTGGAGGGGATGACGCCCATGTGCATGCTGCCGTAGGGGGTGACGTAGATGGACTCATTGAGGACGCCTTCTTCGAAGGTCTGTTTCAGTTCCGAACGGCCCATTCGGTTTAAGGTGACGCGGTTCGTTTCGATCTTGAGGGAGGTGGTGGTGCCTTCCATCCCGGATATTTCAGATTCGTTATAGACGATGTAATAGGAGTTGGGCTTGATGAACATCTTTCCTTCGGTGACGAGATGGATGGTGTCTGTTTCCCCAACGTCGTTCCTTTGGGTTCCCAGAACCGATACCAGTACGTCTTTCCTCATCCCGAACGCCCTCTTTCCTATAAAATTGCCTTAACAATTCGGTGACAGACGGCGGTTTCCTTCCGCCTGCCACCATTTTTCCCGGGAATTTGTGATCTTAGGATCGTGCGGGGGCATGCTTGTCCCTTATAGCTCACCGTCCACCCGTAGCCCGCGACTTTAACTCCTCCATGTCGCAGATGACGATCTGCTGGCGCTCCACCTCCAGGATCTCCAGCCGCTCATACTCGGCCAGGATGCGGGAGACCGTTTCCCGCGAGGTGCCCACGATCTGGGCCAGTTCCTGACGGGTCAGGTTGAAATCGATGCGTGTTCCCCGGCTGTCCGGCACGCCGTAATCATGGGCCAGCTTATAGAGACGGGCCGCCACCCGGCCATAGGTGTCGAGGAGGGCGAGATTTTTCATATGCCGGTAGGCCTGACGGAGCCGCCGCGCCTCCACCTGCAGGCAAGCTGCCGCCAACGCCGGGTGGTCCGCCACCAACTGCCGGAACTCCTCCACCGGCAGCCGGCTCACACGGACCGGTTCCATCGTCTCCGCCGTATAGGGGCTCGCTCCCGGGTCAAAGGCGGCGATCTCACCGAAGATGTCGCCGGGATCGACGATCGACACCACCTTCTCCTGCCCGTCAGGGTTCATCTTGGCCAGCCGCACCTTCCCCTCATGGAGGAAGTAGACCGCATCGGCCACCTCTCCCTCCTGCAACAGGGGCTGGCGTTTTTTCAACACCCGTTCCCCCACCCGGGCGGCCAACTGCCGCAAAACCTCCTCCGGCAAAGAGGCCAACGCGTCGATCGCTTTCAAGGCTTCCCATTCGATGATCTTAATCGCCTCCCTTACGTCTTGGCGGCGTTTTCATTCTCTCCGGTCCTGTTTTTAGGGAACTTTCTGTACGGAATAGTCTCATGTACAGGGAAAGCCTGGGTGTATTGGCGCGCCCAGACTCACACTTTCGGAATGTTCCGCCCCGAAAAGATCTCATACATCTCTTTTTTGAGCCGCTGCTTGATCTTTTTCTTCTCACCGGGCAGTAATTCTTTCTTCGCCGTTCCGAATAAATAGTTGTCCAGATCAAATTCTTTCAACAGCATCTTGGTGTGAAAGATGTTGTCCTGATAGACGTTCACATCGATCATTTGGTACAGTTCGCGCGTATCTTTGGCGATGTAGTTTTGGATCGAATTGATCTTGTGATCGATGAAATACTTCTTCCCGCTCACGTCGCGCGTAAAGCCGCGCACCCGGTAGTCAGCGATGACGATGTCGGAACTGAAACTGTTGATCAGGTAGTTCAGCGCCTTCAAGGGAGAAATCTCACCACAAGTCGACACATCGATATCCGCCCGGAAGGTGCTGATCCCCTTGTCCGGGTGGCTTTCCGGGTAGGTGTGCACGGTGATGTGGCTCTTGTCCAGATGGGCCGCCACCGCATTGGGAATGACCATGGCGTCATCGTCATCGCCGCCCTCCCCGTCTTCACTCCCGTTTCCATTTCCGATTCCCGCTTCCTGCTCGACCTTGCCCTCCGAGATCAGCATGGTCACGCTGGCGCCCTGGGGATCGTAATCCTGCTTGGCGATATTCAGGATGTTGGCGCCGATAATGTTGGCCACTTCGATCAAAATATTGGTCAGGCGCTCCGAATTGTACTCCTCATCGATGTACTCGATGTACGCCTTGCGGTGCTCCGGCGTTTTGGCGTAACAGATATCATACATATTGAAGCTCAATGTCTTGGTCAGGTTGTTAAATCCGTAGAGCTTCAACTTTTTAATCGACTTAATCTCCATGCTCTTCTCCCCACGCCTTCTGACTTATCGGTCTGTCTTTTCTCCCACTTCATCAATACGTTGATTATCCGCTCGATGCCGGGATAGTGTCAAGAATCAACCCGTATGTAATTTCTTTGACAATTAAACCATTTTGAAAAAATCCCCCTTGTCGACCTGTTCCGAAACGTGTAGATATGGCATAATCGGGGGTGTACTGTTTGTTTAAAGTCTTCGGGGGAAGAGGGGGAGAGCCGCGATGGCGAAGGAAACAGCAAACATCATGGACGTGTCCCAACTGCTTCATCAACTCAAAGAAGCGAACACCGAGATGAGCAAAGTGGTCAAAACCATCGACCATATCACCAAGCAAACAAACCTACTGGCCTTAAATTCGGCCATCGAGGCCGCCCGCGCCGGGGAAGCGGGCCGCGGGTTCAGCGTCGTCGCGGCCGAGATCAAGAAACTGGCTGATCGCAGCTTTGCCGCCACGAAGGAAAGCACCGACCTGATCGGCAACATCCAGAGCAAAGCGAATGACGTCATCGCCGTGCGCACTGCCGATGTGGCCTATGATACGATCGACAAGATCGATCGCAACCTCTTTGAGCGCAACTGTGACGTCCAGGCCTGGGCCACCTTCGACAAGATCAAAGCCTGTCTCCGCGAAGAGACGCCGGCCCGCGTCGATGCGGCGACGGCGCTGATGAAAAAAATCGTCGACATCTATGAGGTCTATTATGACCTGTACCTCGTCAACCGTGACGGGCGCATCGTCGCCTCCGGCGTGGACAAGTCCGTTATCGGGCTGGACATGTCCAGTCGGGACTGGTTTGCCGAAACGATGCGCCGCAACGACGTCTATGTGACGGACATGTACTACTCCGAGGTGGTCAAAGGCCACACCGTCTCCTATTCCTGTCCTGTTCGCGATGAAGAGGGCAATGTGCTGGGCGTTTTTTCCACCCGCTTCAACTGGAACTTTATCTATGACATCATCGATTCGGCTCGCACCGGAAGCACCGGCGATATCTTTGTGATCAACAAGGCCGGTCTCGTCATCGGCGGGCGCAACCGCGCCGGGATCCTCCAGAAGAACCTCAGCCACCTCCAGGCGGCTCAAAAGGCGATGGCCGGCGAACCCTATGGCTTCACCATCGAGCAGGACGGCAACGGCAAGCTGCAGATCTTCGGCTACGCCCGCACACGGGGATACAACGCCTATAAGGGAAAAGACTGGTCCGTCATCGTCAGTGAAGCCCTGTAACGTAGCGCCCCGCCGCCCATCCTCGTCCCTATCGACGTAAAAAACCGCCCTTCCGCAGCCTATGTGGGGAAGGGCGGTTTTGCCTTATTCCTCCGTATCCAATAGATCACTGGCCGAGAAGGTCTTGCTGATCGGCTGCGCTTTCTCCGGCAACTCCTTGCCCACGATCTGATCGATCCGTTCCAACAGCGCCTGCGGTTCAAAGGGCTTCAACACATACCCCGCCACGCCGGCTGACTTGGACCGCAACACATCGACCGTGTTGGCGCTCGAGGTGATCATCATGATCGGGATCGACTGGGTCCGCCAGTCCCGCTGCAATTCGGCGATCGCCTGAAAGCCGTCCATGACCGGCATCATGATGTCCAGCAGCAGCACCTCTGGAGGGGGTTGCAGACGCTTGGCCATCTCCACCACATCCCGGCCGTTGTGGGCGATAAAGACACGATGTCCCTGGGGGCTCAGGATCTTCTTCAACAACTCACAGTTCGCCACATTGTCTTCACCGATCAGAATCCGCGCCACGGCAACCACGCTCCGTATTCCTCTTTTATTGCTGCCTCTCGTCCATCGGCTTCATTGATCAAACAAAGCGGTTGTTTGCTCGGTCGCGTACAACATCAATGGTTTTCGTCACAAACCAGTATAATGGAAGTCGTTCTCCCCGGAAAGAGATGAATGAGAAAAATCAACATGAAAGGGAAAGCGCACAAGAAAAGTGGTTCCTTGGTTTCCCGTCTCTATGGACATCTGGGCCTGATGGCGGACAACGATGTTTTGGCAGACGGCGAGCCCCAAACCGGTTCCCTGTTCCTTCGTCGTGAAAAAAGGCGTGCCCAGCTTTTTCAGCACAGCGGGGCTGATCCCAGATCCCTGATCGTGGACCGCCAGCACCACCTCTTCGTCTTCGCAACCGCTGCGGATCGTCAGCGCCCCGCCTTCGCCCATCGCCTCGAGACCATTGCGAACCAGGTTGAGTACGAGTTGGCGGATTTCTTTCTCCCCGAGATAAATCTCCGGGATCTCGCCCAGATCCAACCGGATGGTTTTTTGGCCCAGCGAGGCGTCGGCCTCCAGCAGGGGATGGAGCGCTCGGATGATGGCATTCAGGTCCTGCCGCTTGAGATCGTCCACCTTGTGCTTGGCCAGCGACAAAAACTCGGTGATGATCGAGTTGGCCCGGTCGAGTTCGTCGATCATCAAGTCAAAATGCTCCCTATGGGGCGCCAACTCCCCTTTTGCCCCTAGGATCTGCAGAAAGCCGCGGACGGTTGTCATGGGATTGCGAATCTCATGGCCGATGCCGGCGGCCATCTGAGCGACCAGATTCAGCCGGTCGAGACGGGCAAACTCCCCTTCCAACTTGCGGATCTCCGTGATATCGTTCACCGAGTAGAGATGACAGAGGCGCCCTTCCAGCGCGATCACCTCTGCCGAGACCAGCCAGATCCGGTCCTCCCCCGACTTGGTGCAGATCTTCCGCTCCACATTGCGAAAAACGCCGGTGATCGCCTCGCCGGCATCGGGGGCGCCGCTCTCCTCGGCCTCACAGAGACAGAATTCGGGCAATTTCTGCCCGATCACCTCATCCCGTTCATACCCCGTCGCTTGCAAAAAGCAGTCATTGACCTCGATAAAACGGCCATCGCCCATGGCGGTGATGCACATGGGGTGGGGATTGGCGTGAAAGGCTTTGGCGAATCTCGCTTCCGATGTGGTCAAGGCGTTGACGGCCTGCATCCGCTTGGTCACTTCGATGGCCAGGTCTCGCTTCACTCGCCGGAAATGGCGAGAGTCGGCGCGAAACTTGTCCACCAGCGGATTTAACTCCGGCAACAGATCGGGCGAAACATGATGATTCTCGACCATGGCGGCGCGACCAAAACCCACGATCTCGGCGCGGAAACGGCTGAATATTCTCCCCGCGCCGGCGATGAGCAGTCCCGCCAGGATGGCCTCCACAAAGATCACCTCCCCCGTCCGCAGCAGGACAGGGATGTGAAAGTCGCGATTCCGGACAAAGGCCATGCCATAGACCGACGCCTCGCCGGGAACCGGCCGTATCTGAACAAGCACCGGGTTGCTCCACCATCCCAGGAAGACCGCTCCCCTTTCCTCCGTCTCCCCGGACGCCAACACCGGCGCCGGGACATGGGCGGCCAGACCCGTTTGCTCCCTTTCCGGCAACGCCGGAAGGGATGCGTTCCAGAGGGGAAAGATATAATCGACAACACGGATGCGGTATCGTTCGTGGCTGCGCAAAGCGAGAAACTGACCCTGCTCACCGGAGTAATAACCGATCGTCAATCCGGGATAGAGCGCCGCGATCTCGTCTGCCACCGCTTGCCACCCCGCTGAGGCGGCTCGCTTTTCCATCTCTGCCGTGGCCGATATGATATCATTGGAGCGTTCAAAGCGCTCTTTTTTCAAAAACACCATATGAACAATCCCGCTCAAGATGGCCGTATGGACGATGACGAGCAGCACCATCGCCAGGTAAAACCGCTTGGTGATCGGCTGCGGAAGCAGTTTCTGCCGCCAGAATCGAAACCATGCGCCGCTATTCAACAGGGAGTTCTCCGGTTTCTCCATGACCATCACCCAAATCCCGTTCACACCTTTGCGTCCTTTCGCCCAAAAGGCGTCAAAATGAAAAAGGCTCGAACCAAAAATGGTTCAGCCTGACGCAAACAGAGCGCGTTCTTCAATTTCCCATTTTACAGTCTGTTCGAGAAAAAAGGATAAACTCCTTCACCTATGACTGGAACGTCTTTGAACAGCGCTCTTTTTGACCTGAAATCTACGGACTGGCAAGGAGACGGTATGTCATGCTCGACACCCAACTGTCGATTTTCAAGACCGTTGTCGACAAAGGCAGCATCTCCCTGGCGGCGCAGGAACTCCATATGACCCAGTCGGCGGTGAGCCAACAAATCCTCAACCTGGAGGCCCACTTCGCCGTCAAGCTCTTCGATCGCCTGCACCGGCGTCTGTTGATCACGACGGCCGGCAAGACCCTCTATCCCTTTGCCCTTGAACTAGAGCGCCTTTACGGCCGCGCCGGCAAGGCCATGCAGGGATTGACGCAAGATATCCGCGGCCATCTGCGCGTCGGCGCCAGCCTGACTGTCGGCGAGTATCTGCTGCCCAAACTCCTCGTCCTCTTCCGCCAGACCCATCCCAAGGTGCGCCTCGCCATGGATGTCTCCAATTCGGAACAGATCACCGCCATGGTCACCCGTGGACAGCTCGATCTGGGGTTCATCGAAAGCCCCGACGAACTCCCCGGCACGCTCATCCAACTTCCCTGCGGCGGCGACGAACTCGTCATCATCGCCCCGCCCGACATCGAACACCGGGCGCCCCTTTCCCTGGCGGAACTGTTGCGGCTGCGCTGGGTGCTGCGCGAGCCCATGTCGGGAACACGCCGCTTTTTTGAACAGTTCCTCCAATCCCATGGCGTCCGGCCTGCCGATCTGCAGGTGGTGATGGAGTTGGGCAGCACCCAGGCGATCAAAGAGTCCGTCAAGGCGGGGCTCGGTTTTTCCGTTCTTTCCCGGCTGGCCGTCGTCGATGACGTGGCCCAGCACCATCTGACCATCCTCCCCCTGGCTGAGGGGACCATCGCCCGGACCTTTACCCTCTTTTACCACCGGGAGAAGTTCGCCACCCTGGCGGCGGAACACTTCCTTGACTTTATCCGCCACCGGCTGGACGCGCCGGCATCAACCGATGGGGAGTTACAGGCTGAGGACGGCCATGGTGAATCGCCCGAAAAGGCTGAGCAGGACTGACCCGCTCACTCCCAGCAAGACGGGCGCAACGCCGACGCGCTTAAAATCGCCGATCCACACATTCAGCCCCATCCCCGCCATCGCCATGGCCATCAGGAACAGGCTGGCGCTGACCATGGCAGCGGTGATCGCCGGCGAAAAGCAATGATACGTATTCAGCAGAGCCATCGCCAAAAAGCCCACCACAAACCAGGGGATCGGCGCTGGGGTCTTCACCCTGGCGCCGATCCCTTCGTCTGCGCCGACGCCAGGGGCAGCGCCGTCGGGGAGGCCCGCGCCGGTGTTGGTGTTGGCGTCGGTTGCATCGGCGCTGGCGCGCTGGCGGTACCGCCACTCCAACGCCATCACGACAGGCGCCAGGAGGATCACCCGGCCCAGCTTCACCAGGAGCGCCTGGTCGCTGCCGCTGGCGCCGGCTGGCGCCGCTGCCGCCACCACATGGGCGATCTCATGGAGCGTCGCCCCGACAAAGACGCCGTATTGCTGCGCCGAAAAGGCAAGCACCGGCTGCAGGAGCGTGTACAGGACGGTGAATGCCGTTCCCAGCAAGGAAATCAAGGTGACCGATAGGGCCACCTCTTCGTCTTTCGCCCGCACCGCTTGCGCCGCCGCCCCGATCGCGGCAGCGCCGCAAACGCCTGTCCCAATCGCGATCAGCGATGTGAGCCGTTCGCCCACGGCGAGGCGCTTGCCGAGGAGATGAATGACGGTCAAGGCAAAGACAATCACGGTTCCATCGAGGGCCACCATGCGCCATCCGGCAGCGGCGATATCGGCAAGGTTCAGCCTCACCCCCATGAGCACGATGCCCAGCCGGAGCAAGAACTTTGCCGCAAAGGCGAAGCCCCCTTTCATCGACGCCAATCGCTCACCGGCCGCGGCGCGCACCGCCATCCCCAGCAGGATGGCCGAAACTAAGGCGCCAAAAACGGTAAAGGGAGAAAAGCGAATCAACTGTTGGGCGGCCAGCGCCACCAGCGCCGTCAACAGCATCCCGCCCACAGTCCACCGGTACTTCATCGTATCCCTCCTTGTCTACAGGCACAATCGTAACGCCTCAACAAGGAAAATGTAAAATTACTGTTGAAGATGTATGACATAAGCAAAAGTGATGAAAGACCACCACACAACACCGATAAGGAAAAGGGAAAAGAACGATAAGAAAACAGGAACAAACGTAAAAAACGATGCGACGGAGGCGGAACACGTTGAAATACCTCGTCACCGGCGGCGCCGGGTATATCGGCAGCCACACCGCCCTGGCCTTGTTGGCCGCTGGGGCAGAGGTGGTCATCCTTGACAACCTGACGACAGGCCATCGCGAACTCGCTCCCCAGGGCGTCTCCTTCTACCAGGGCGATGTGGGCGACGCGGCGCTGCTCACAGAGATCTTTGCCACCCACGCCATCGACGGCGTCCTCCATTTCGCCGCCAAAAGCCTCGTCGGCGAATCGATGCGAGACCCGGGAGGCTATTTTCTCGCCAACACGGGCCAGACGGCGGTGTTGCTGCAAGCCATGGCGAAATCCGGCGTCCGGCG
The DNA here is from genome assembly GCF_009877435.1 of Heliomicrobium gestii. Lineage (NCBI taxonomy): Bacteria > Bacillati > Bacillota > Clostridia > Eubacteriales > Heliobacteriaceae > Heliomicrobium > Heliomicrobium gestii. The sequence continues at coordinate 238,643 of NZ_WXEX01000006.1, forward strand.
CTTCGTCCTCTCCTCCACCGCCGCCGTCTATGGCGAGCCGGAACAGGTCCCCATCCCCGAAGACCACCCCGTTCGCCCCACCAACCCCTATGGTTTATCCAAACAGCTCATCGAGGCCATGCTCCCCTGGTTTGAGCGCGTCCACGGGATCCGTTGGATGGCCCTGCGTTATTTCAACGTTGCCGGCGCCGACCCGGACGGGCGCAGCGGCGAATGCCATGAGCCGGAGACCCATCTCATCCCCAATGTGCTCCAGGTGGCCGAGGGGAAGCGAGAATTCCTCTCCCTCTTCGGCGACGATTATCCCACCCCGGACGGCACCTGCATCCGCGACTACATCCATGTGAGCGACCTGGCCGACGCCCATGTGCTGGCGCTGCAAGCCCTCGCCAACCGTCGCCCTTCCGGCGTCTGCAACCTCGGCAATGGGCAGGGTTTCTCAGTCTTGCAGGTCGTCGAAAGGGCCCGCCGAGTGACAGGCCATCCCATCCCCCTGCGCATGGAGCCGCGCCGCCCTGGCGACCCGGCGGTTCTCGTCGCCTCGAATGCGCGGGCGACGGCTGAACTGGGCTGGCGCCCCCGCCATGGCGACCTCTCCGCCATCATCGAGACGGCCTGGCGGTGGCAGAGCCGGCGTGGGGACAAAGGCCTGTAAAAGTAACAGCGGAGAATGCTCATTGGAGCTTCCCCGCTGCATGGAACCCTTTTTCAACATGGCGCAGAAACAGAGGGGCTGCCGCATCGTCGGCAGCCCCTCTGTTTGCTGTATTGGTTTATCGACCATAGCGTAACCGTCCGTTACCGATCCCGGAAGGCCGCTGTCAGCGCCTGCAATGTCCTTTCCGCTTCATCATGCCGCACCTGGCAGGTGCCCACATTGAAGTGACCGCCGCCGCCATACTTGAGCATGACCGATCCGATATTGACGGAGGAAGACTTGTCGAAGATCGACTTGCCGCAGGTGAAGACGCAGTTGTCCAGCTTGCCCTGAACGATCCAGATGCTGATGTTCACTTCCGGGAAGAGGGCGTAGGGGATGAAGCGGTTGCCCGAATAGATGGGCTCGACACCGCGCAGGTCCGTGATCAACACGTTCTGCTCCACCTTCGAATGCGCCTTGATCATCCCTTTGAACAACTCGGCCTGCTCAAAGTAGAGCTCCACCCGCTCCTTCACATCGGGATCGTCCATGATCGCCTCGATGGGCTTATGGCGGATCTCATGGGCCAGCTTCTCCATCAACTGGTAGTTGCTGATGGTGAAGTTGCGGAACCGGCCCAGGCCGGTGCGGGGATCCATGACAAAGGAGAGCAGCACCCAACCGGTCGGGTTTAACGCCTCTTCCACGGTGAACTGGGCCGAGTCGGCCTTATCGACCGCCGCCATGAGGGCGTCGAAGTCGGAACCAAACTTTTCCTGTCCGCCGTAATAATCGTAGATGACACGGGCGCAGGAGGGCGCCGGACGTGACATCCCCTGGTACTGCGCCTTCAGGCTGCCCCGCTCCTCCTCGGAGGAGTGGTGGTCAAACCAGAGACCGCAACCGGGGACAAAAGGAACGTTGGCGATGACGTCATTTTCATTGACCTCAATGAGTCCATCCTGCATGTCCTTCGGATGGACAAATTTGAAGGAATCGACGAGATCCAGTTCAATCAGCAGGGCCGCGCAAGCCAAACCGTCAAAATCCGATCGAGTCAGCAGTCGCATCTTCGCTCCCCGAAAAACCGGGGATTCACCTCCCAGTCAAGCTCCTGCCTCTATTGTAACGGCAATTCACTAAAACGAAAAGCGGCAGCGTCTTTTTTCCTGTCCACAACATGGGTCGCACAGGCCAGGCAGGGATCGTAGGCGCGGATGATCCGCCCCAGGATGGTGAAGAGCGAATCGGGGCGCCCGATCTCCGTCCCGACGAGGGCCGACTCCACGGGACCCCGCCGTCCCTGCCCGTCCTTCGGCGAAAAATTCCAGACAGTCGGCGTGATGATGTCGTAGCGAACCACCCGTTCCGCTTCGACCTCCGCCCGGTGCAGCAACACCCCTCGCATGGCATCGGTGATTGCCGTCACCTGGCCTTTGACAGGCGTCTTTTTTTGAGCGATCGGCGGCTCGCCGGGGACGAGCCGGCGCAGCCACTCCCCCATCAGCCGGGCGATCCGCGCCATCTCGAGCGACCTGGCGCAAATCCGATCCATCGTCGAGGTCCCGCCGTCGTAAAAACCGTTGATCCGCATCCGCGCCAGCGGCCCCACCTCGAAGGGCTCCCCTGCGTAGCGAACTGTTTTGACGAAGCTGTAGCCCCCTGGTTTATCGGGATCGGGCGCAAGTTCCCCCTTCTCTGTTCGAAACCAACTGTGGGCCGTCTCTTCCCGGATCCACTCGCTCCGCGGCTCCGCCATCCCCTGTTCCGTCATCGCCCCGCCCTTCCACAGGAAGCGCTCGTTCCTCGGCCCAAACCGGAAGAGGCCGAAGGAGAGCAGGCGCATGGGCGTCTGGCCGATGAAAAAGTAGTCGCCATAGGTTTTGGCGATCAACGCCGTATCCGGCAACAGGCAAGTTTCGATAAAGCGTTCAATGTCTTGCAACAAGGCGCACGCCTGGGCAACCTTGTCGGCCGTCGGCGCCACACTGACGCCGCCATGGACAAAGCTATGCTGGTGGGGCGCCTTGCCGCCGAAGAGGGCCAAGATCCGGTGGCTTTTCTGCGCGGCGCCGATGGCCTCCCCATAATGGGCCACCAGGCGCGCTGTCGTTCCTTCATCAAAGCGGGCATCCGTGAGGTTTTGCCGGAGAAAGGGCGGCCGCTCCGGCATCTGTACGAAATCGGGCAGGCTGAAGAGATAAAAGTGGCGGAGATGATTCTGCAAAAAGTCAGCGCCATACATGATGTTGCGCAAGAGCTGAGCATTTTCGGAGATCTCATGGTCGTAGAGTTCATCGAGGAGATAGCTGGCCGTGGCGCCATGGGCCAGCGAGCAGATCCCACAGACCCGCTGGGTCAGATAGACGGCGTCGGTCACGGCGCGATCTCGCAGGATCGCCTCAAATCCCCGGAAGAGAGGACTGCACACAAAGGCGTCGACGACACGTCCCCCTTCCAGGATCACCTGGGCCGAGAGAAGACCGCTGAGCCGCGTGACCGGGCTGAAGAGCACCCGCTGAGGACTCATGGGTCCACCCCTCCTTTCACGCCGTCAACTTCCGGGCTCTGGCGACGCTCTCCCTCTGGCAGCGTCCCCCAGCACTCGCGGAGGTTTCCTGTTTTCGGCGGTTTCGCCTTTTTGCGGCAGCCTCGCTTTTTCTGGCAACGGCGTGAAAAAAGGCGTCGACCCGTCTGGAAAGTCCGGATTGGTGCAGCCGATGCAGGGCGTGTTCGCCTTCACGGGCCAACTCACATGATCGACCCATAAGCGGTAGGGACAGTCAGCGTACGTCTTCGGTCCTGCGCAGCCCAGCGAAAACAGGCACTCTCGGTCGCCAAGTCGCTGGGCAAACACCTTCTGATCGAAATAGGACCGCCGTTGGCAGTGCCGGTGAACGGTGCTGCCATAAAACATCACCGGGCGCCCCCGTTCGTCCAGTTCCGGCATCCCATAGAGAAGCAGGTGCGCCAGCGTCCCCACGAACCAGTCGGGATTGACAGGGCATCCGCTCACGTTGATCACCGTCCCGTCGATCACCTCGCTGACAGCGGCGCATCCCGTCGGGTTGGGCCGGGCCGCCGAAGGACCGCCAAAGGCGGCGCAGGTCCCCAATGCCACCACGTATTCGGCCGCGCTTCCCAACCACCGCACCGCATCGTAGGCTGTCAACGGACCGGCAGGCGTCCAAGCGATCACCGCAAAGCGCCCCCGCCCGCCTAGGGGAATGGCGCCTTCGACCACGAGGGTGTAGCGCTGCTTCCTGCGCTCATGGGCGTCCTGCAACAACCAAAGGGCGTCCCTTCCCTGGGCTGCCATGAACGTGTTGCTGTAGAGCAGATCGATCATCCCGGAAAAGACCTGATCGGCATAGGGGGCGGCCGTGTTCAAAAAGGAGATGTTGTTGTCGCCGCTGTCACAGGTCTCGATCCAGATGACCGGCAGCTTGCCGCCGCGCTGTCCCGCCAGGCGCCCCCGAACCAGGGGCAGCACCGCGCCCGTTAAGGCATCCCCCTTCTCAAAAGGCCAGTTCCGGCACAGCCGCTCAAATTCCGCCCTGCGCATGGACGTCCCCTCCCCGATGCCGCCTGTCACCTGTCGCCTCGCCGATCCTCCTGTTCACGGTATGTGTATGCGACGGTAGAACATGCCATACGAGAGAAAGAAAGGACGCCTCCGCCGAAGACGTCGCTTATGTATCCCTTTCTCTTTATTGTCATTGGGGCGCTTTTCAAAGGGCCCCTTCGCGCTCCCATCGCTCATGGACGTTAAACCAGTAAAACCACTGCTCGGGAACCCAGGCCACCATCTCAGCCAGCAGACGGTTCAGGCGGTTTGTCGCCTCGGTCCGCTGGTGGGGACGAAACTCCCTATGCAGGTAGACGGGCGGGCAAAAGACGAGACAGTGCTCAGAGCCACGAATCCGGTGGCCGTAAAATGGCACGACCGGCGTCTCCAGGTCCAGCGCCAGCAGCGCCGTTCCGCCGGGGCTGCGCGTCGGGCGATCGAAAAAAAGGGACGGCGGGAAGTTGGGACGCCAAAAATCGCCGAGCAAAAAGATCAGCCCTCGTTGCTGCAGGTGCCGGCGCAGCGCGCGAACCAATTCCAAGGGCGGTGTGGCGTCATAATCCAGGCCCGGGCAGCCCAACTGGTGAAAACGTTCGTAGATGGGCCGAAGTTCGGGACTGCCGGCGGTCCCCACAGTCAGGCAGGGATACCGCCGGGAAAGGGCCCAATAGGAATAAAAAAAATTCCCCAGATGGGGGGTGAACAGGATGGCCCCTCGCCCGGAGCTCAGCGCCGTCTCCAGGTGTTCCAGCCCTTCGATGGCGAAGGGCTGTTCTTGCAGCCTCTCCGGCTCGGCGACAGCCGCCAGCACCTCGTACAACGCGAGGGCGCCATGCCGAAAAAAGTCCCGGCAGCATGTGTACAAGCGAGCCTCCGACGCTTCCCCCAGCAGTTCGCCCATATTCGCCTTCACCTGTTCCCGCACGACGCCGGCGAAACGGTACAGCGCCCATCCCAGCGTCTGGCAAGCGGCCAACACGATGGGCCGCGGCAGAAGAGCGACCAGCCGAGCCAGCGATTCGAAGCGCCCTTCATCGCCGGTGATTTTCGCGATCCATTCGTACATAACAGCCCATCCCCTCACCCGCTGCCGTTAGCGCAGAAAATGCCGCTGATACCGCCTCGCCACATTGGCCGTCTCGAGGACAACGAAAAAATCGGTGGTCCGAAAGATCGGATCATAGGCCGGTTCACCGGCGATCTCCGCACCCAGCCACTGGTAGCCCTTGAGCAGCGGCGGCAAGCGCCGGTTCATCTCTTTTTCGCTGTAGGCGATGTCCACCTGTCGCAACCCCGCGATCCGGTGGGAAGCGAGCGGGCAGATCCCAAAGCGCTCCGTCACGACGCCTTTTTTCCATAACAGGCTGTACAGTTCGCTTACAGCGTCCACATCCTGCCCCGGCAGGCTCACACAGCCGATCAGGTATCGATGGCTGTGCAGTTGCAGATAATCGGCGATGCCCTCCCAGAGCCGCTGAATCACCGTGCCGTTGCGGTATTCCGGAGCGACGCAACTGCGGCCCAATTCCAAGGTGAGCCCTTTCACCGCCCTAAAGGCGGAAAGGTCGAACTCCGTCTCCGAATAAAAGCCGATATGCTCCATCACCCGGTATCCCGGGAGCAGGCGGTACGCGCCGACGACGCAATCCCTGTCCGCATCTGTCACGATCAAGTGATCACAATAGGCATCATAGGCATCACGCTCGATGCCGGACGCGTCATAGAGATGGCGATTGCCCAACTCTTCCACGAAAACCTGGTAGCGCAAGCGCAGCGCCTGTTCGATCTCGTCGGCCCGTTGCGCCAGCTTGACCTGCAACGCCGCCCGTCGAGCGACAGGGACCACTGTGCGGTTCATGGCGCACTCCCCTTTCCATACCGGTCGCTCCTCGATGATTTCCTGGAAAGCAGACCCTTTTCCGGCAAGTGCGGCAATCACAACAGTGTGAAAACTGTATCAGCCCCATCTTATCGTTTTGTTGCCAAATGGTTAAAAAATGGTAACATAACCTGCTCACAGGCGCGCACACTGAAAACGTCCCGGCACATCCGGACCCGCAAGCGAGGCCCACAGCTTTGACGAAAATCGGAATCGCCCTGGGCGGCGGCGGCATCGTCGGCTGCGCCCACCTGGGGATCCTCCTCGCCCTCGAAGAAGCGCGCATCCCCATCCACTGTTTGGCAGGAACCAGTTCCGGCTCCATCGTGGCCGCCCTCTACGGATTCGGTTACAGCGCCCGGGAACTGATCGAATTCGTCCCCTCCATCGACCGCAGCTATCTCGATTACGACTACGGCCAGTTTCTTAATAAGCTGTTCCGCAAGGACGCGCAAACGCGCGGTCTGGTGCGCGGCAAAAAGCTCTTCGAACTGATCGCCGAAAAGACGGGGGACGCCCGGATGGTCGACCTGAAAAACCCCGTCGCTATCTTGTCGGCGGACCTGCGACGAGGCCGGCAGGCGCTGTTTGCCTCCCGACCGCTCCTTCATCCCCTCCCTGACAGCGACGTCTTTTCCGACATCTCCGTCGCCCGGGCCGTCCAGGCCAGTTGCGCCGTTCCCCTGCTCTTTCAGCCGGTCGAATACAAGAACCACCTCTTCGTCGACGGCGGCATCCTGGAGAACTGCCCCGCCTCGGCTGCGCGCGCCCTCGGCGCCGACATCGTCCTCGCCGTCGACCTGGTCTTTGCCGATCCCGTCGACGCGCCTTTCCACTCCTTCATGTCCATCCTGTACCGGGTGATCACCATCAACGTGGCCAGCCAGTCGAAACGGACCGCCCAACATGCCGATCTCGTGCTTCGCCCCCATGTGGGCGGCATCGGCATGTTCGATTTCAACCAGGCGGAACACTGCATGGAGCGCGGCTATGACCATGCGAAAGAACGCCTGGACGAGATTTTCGACATCCTCGACCGGGTCGATAGGGCCTGCCACAGAAAAGCGCCATCGTCGATGACACATCTGTTAACAGGGAAACCCTTTGCCAGCTTCCGATCTCGACAGAGACTTGCGTCAACGACTTCCTCTTTTTTCAGCAAAATTCGACAGTGATTCCGAAGGTATTCCGGTGGAAGATCTTATGTCTCTCGCCGTTTTTTTCTTTACCAACCCGCAATTCATCGGTTATACTGAGCTTAAGCTCGCGATGCTTACGGATGGACGATACCCTTCTCGATTGCCACCGGCTATGGGAAGTGATGGGATGCGGTACCTCCTTAGCACGGGCAAACGATTATCGAGGAGGATTTTCTCATGTACCAAGACAAGTATCTCACCTGTAAAGAGTGCGGTAGCGAGTTCCTGTTCTCCGCTTCGGAGCAAGAATTCTACGCTGAAAAAGGCTTCACTAACGAGCCTGGCCGTTGCGCCGGTTGCCGGGCTGCCCGGAAAGCTCAACGCGGCGGTTCCACCGAACCCCGTCAAGAGCGTCAAATGTTCCCCGCCGTCTGCGCCTCCTGCGGCGTGGAAACCAGTGTTCCCTTCCAGCCCCGCGGCGATAAGCCCGTCTACTGCCGCGACTGCTTCAACAACCGCCGCAGCAACTGGTAATCCTCTGAACATACAAAGCACCCCAGGCCTGCCTTGGGGTGCTTTTTCTTTTTAAAAAATTATATCTAGAAATCAAGTATGCGATAAAGATAATGTCCCCACCCGACAAGCCCCGAATCTTTTACATAAAAATATCAGAAACCCTGTTGTTTTATACGGATATAGACTGACCTCTTCGAGGTTATCGCATTGATTTGATTTTTTTGACATGGTAAGCTTAGAACAAGGACATCTTTTCTGTTTATTTGTAAAATCTTTACGCCGATTTGGCGGTTGCGGCCATAGAAATAAAACATTATGTAGATGGGATTATGATTTGAGAAGGGATGAGTCGTATGGATTTTGAAGAAAAAAACTCAGGAACCGAACCATTGCAAAGTGAAAGGATCAGTCGACGAAGTTTTGTGAAGAACACCACCATCCTCATCCCTTCGCTAACCATCCTCGGGCTCGGACTGCTTACCAGCGGTTGTGACAGTGATTCCGATGATGACGATAAATCGGATAAGAAAGACAAAAAAACAGACAGCTCCAGCTCCAGTCAACCGGCGAAATCGACAACGACAGATGATTCGACTTCATCGAATAAATCCACCAGTGGTGGTTCCAGCCAGTCGAGCAAATCCTCGACGACATCCACCCCGACGAATTCATCGAGTCAACCGGCGAAACCCACTTCGAGTGATTCCAAAAGCAGTTCCAAATCGACCTGTGACGGCAATTGCAGCGGTTCCTGCAGCGGCAGCTGCAGTGGCAGTTGCATGACCGGCTGCAGTGGCCGCTGCTCCGGTATGTGCGGTTCCAGTTGTGGCGGCCTTTGTCAAAGCAGCTGCCAGGGCGGGTGTCATGTGACCTGCCTGCACGGCCGGTGATCCTTTATTTGACCCAGTGACTGCCGCGGGAAAATTGGATGCACGGGAGAAGGTAACGCCACATGTCCGACGGGCAAAGGAGTCAACTCGGATACAGACTGGGACAACCCTTTAAGAACTGGCAAGAAGAAAGCGTAAAAAGCATCACCTTTATCGTCACGGAAGATTGTCAGTTGAGATGCAAATACTGCTATGTTGTCGGCAAAAACAATGTGAACAAATTGGACTTTTCTATCGCCCGACGCACGGTCGACTATCTGTTGGCTGAACGGAGCCTGTTTGGCGAGAAGTCGGTCATTTTTGATTTTATCGGCGGCGAGCCTTTTCTCGAGATCGATCGGGTGGACCAGATCTGCGACTACATCAAAATCGCTATGTATCGCTTGGATCATCCCTGGTTTAACAGCTACCGGTTCAATTTCACCACCAACGGGTTGATGTATGATGACGAACGGGTTCAACGGTTTATTCAAAAAAACAAAACCCACTTGAGCATCGGGATCACCCTCGACGGCACGAAGACGAAACATGACGCCAACCGGATTTTCCCCAACGGGTCTGGTTCGTACGATCTGATCATGAAAAACATCCCCCTCTGGTTACACCAATTTCCCGACGCGCGGACCAAATCGACCGTCTCCCGGGACGATCTCCCCTATATCAAGGAAAGCGTGATCCATTTATGGGAACTGGGGATTAAGACCATCGACATCAACCTGGTCTTTGAAGATGTCTGGCACGACGGCGATGATGTCCTTTTTGAAACCCAACTCAGGGAACTGGCCGATTACATCATCGACCACCAGCTCTACGAAGACCATAATGTATCCTTCTTTTCAGAACTGATCGGAAAACCCTTGGATGCCGTTCATGACAATCAAAACTGGTGTGGCGCCGGCCGCATGCTCGCCGTCAACCATACAGGCAATTTCTATCCCTGTGTGCGCTTTGCCCCCTTTTCCCTCAATCACAAGCCTGCGCGGGTCGTCGGCGATTGTTTCACCGGTGTGGACATGAATAAGCTGCGACCCTTTCTGGTATTGGACCGGATCTCCCAGAGCAACAGCGAATGCATGACCTGTGAAGTGGCCAGCGGATGCGCCTGGTGTCCGGGCGCGAATTATGATTATGCCGACACGCCGACCATCTACCAACGGGCCACATTTATCTGTAACATGCACAAGGCCAGGGTGCGGGCCAACGATTATTTTTGGAACAAGCTGCGCGCTGCGCAGTCAACGGAGGCATAGATGGCACTCACACACCTGATGATCATGACGGAAAACGTGGTAGCCCCCATGTGCTACTATCGAGCAGAAAAAAACCAGCCCTTCACGGGATTTATTGCAAAAGAGCGCCTCACGGAGGCGATTGCCTTTGCCGCAGCGCAAAACCTGTCCGTAAATTACCTGCTGGGCGATCATCACCTGCCCGATGATTTGCTTGACCTCATGGCGCAGAGCGGCGGCGCTTTCATCTCCCCAGTCAGCGTCAGCCAGGTCCGTCCGGCCACCGTCGTGATTCGCCTGTCCGAAGACAATCTGGTGAACCTGAACGAGTCCGTTGACAATGTGATCCTCCTGGTGCCGAAGACCGCCCTGGCTCAACTGGCCAATGGGATCACCCTGTTGTCCCATCTCACCAAGCGAATCAACGTGATCTTGGAGGACATCCCTCAATTTACAGGCAATGAATTCTGGACCTATACGGAACAGTTGGAGCAAGTCATTGAATTGCTCATCGCCGCCTACTCACGCCACCATATTTTTGAGGTGAGCGTCCTTTCGGACAGGCTCATGCTCGGCGATATGAACAACTGCAACGCCGGGATCGATCATGTGACCGTGGCGCCCGATGGCGCCTTGTACCTGTGTCCCGCCTTTTTTTACCACGATCCCGCCCATTCCATCGGCCATTTGCGCGACGGGTTGCAACAAAAAAACAGCCACCTGCTCCGCCTGGACCATGCCCCCATCTGCAGAGCCTGTGACGCTTTTCACTGTAAGCGCTGTCACTTTTTATCGGTCACGACGACCGGCGAAATCCATATCCCCTCCCGGCAACAGTGCCTCCTTTCTCACATTGAACGGGATGCGTCGCGACGGTTGCTTCACCGGCTCCATACGATGGGCCTTTTCGCCAAACTCCCGGCCATCCCGGGCGTCGATTACCTCGATCCCATCTCCAAAACCCTGCGGTTACTCTACCAATAGGAGGCCCGTTCATGCGAAACCAGGAAGACTGGAAGGCTTGTCGAACCTGTAAAAAACACGGAAAAAAAGAACTGGTCGGCCAAGTGACGCCGGAAGAGCGCGACGAGATCCGCTTTCTCTATGAGCGAAAAAACGGCTTGCTGGAGCTTTCACTCACACTGAACAAATTGCCGGAACAAGAGTTGGAAAACAGCGGATTGTACCATAAACTCGTCCATGATATTTCCGATATTTCCGCCCGTTTTCAACGTTGGTGGGACGAGAAAAGCCAAACATACCGTTGGAAAAACGTCGACGGCGGCAGCTGGGAAATCGATTTTGACAGTTGCAACATCTTTTTGCGTCAATAGTCAAGGGCCTTTAGGGCGAATCATTGTCCAACAAAATCTTGCGGAAATTCTTTTCAATCTCCGGCGGCGCGTCCCCCGGGGATTTTTCTTGCGCTTCGATCTGTTGGATCTGCTTGAAGAGCTTTTTATCGGTCGTCACATGCACCCGGTAGCCCTTGTAGGTCTCCCGGATCTGCCGATCGATGGCGCTTCGGATGCCCTTCAGGCGCAGGCGATCAAAGCCGGTCACCTTCGCGCCGGCAGCGATATCGTTGCCGAGCACGAAGGCCGTGCTGTCGTCGACTCCCTGGATGGACTTGACGGCGCTTTTTACGTCCTGGGCCAGCGCCGGATCCATCCGGGAAGGCCGTTCTTGTACATCGCTGTTTTTTACTGCCGGCTGCCCGGCTGCGCAACCGCTGAACAGCAGGGCGAACGAAAGGGCCATGGCGGCCCATTTCCACCTCCGCTTCCCTTTCGGCAAACCCAAACGAAGCATCCCCCCATCTACGGACGGCATCTGCCTTCACCCTTCCCTGCGCTCTCCGAAACCCACCGCATCGTACACGCTCACTCGTCCCTTTATCCCTTCGGCTTCGCAATCAGGGAGGCGATAAAGCCGAAGATGATCGCCGCCGAGATGCCGGCGCTGGTGACCTCAAAGATCCCCGTCAGGATCCCGATCAGCCCCGTCGCCTTGGCTTCCGCCATCGCCCCATGCACCAGGGCGTTGCCGAAGCTGGTGATCGGAACGGTCGCGCCGGCGCCGGCGAAGTCGATCAGCGGCTCATAGAGCCCCAGGCCGTCCAGGACAGCGCCGGAGACGACGAGGAGGGTCATCGTGTGGGCCGGCGTCAGTTTCGCTACATCGAACAGCAACTGCCCGATGACGCAGATCAGCCCGCCCACGACAAAGGCCCAGAAGTATGTCTCCACAGTTTACGCCTCCCCTCCCATAAAACCGAATGCCTGTTTCTCAATTTCCTATTTTCACTGCCCCAGCTATCTCCATCATCGGGCTGACCAACATCAGCACTACTCCCGCTCGATCGCCACCGCATGGGCGATGCCGGGGATCGACTCGTTCTGCTGGTACGTGATCGGCGACAACAGGGCGCCTGTGGCGACGATCAGGATCTTGCGCAGTTCGCCCTGCCGCATCCGGTTGAGGATGTGCCCGTAGGTGACTGTGGCCGAACAGCCGCAGCCGCTGCCGCCGGCGATCACCTCGGCTTGCTGGTCCCGGCCGTAGATGAGGAGGCCGCAGTCGACGAACTTCTCCTCCGGGATGGCCATGCCATGTTTGGCGAAGAGGTCTCTGGCGATGTGGTGGCCCACCTTCCCCAAGTCGCCCGTGGCGATCAGATCGTACTCCTCGTGGAAGGTGCCAAAGTCCCGGAAATGGGCGGTGATCGTATCGACCGCCGCCGGCGCCATGGCCGCCCCCATGTTGAAGGGATCGGTGATGCCCATATCGACGATGCGACCGATGGTGGCCCCTGTCACCCGAGGCCCCTCCCCCTCGGGCGCGACAACGGCCACGCCGGCGCCGGTGACGGTCCACTGGGCCGTCGGCGGCTTTTGACCGCCATACTCGGTGGGGTAGCGAAACTGCTTTTCCGCCGTCGCGTTGTGGCTGGAGGTGCCGCAGAGGACATAGCGCCCCGCCCGGCTGTTGACGATCAAAGAGGCCAGGGCCAGCCCCTCCATGGAGGTGGAACAGGCGCCGAAGAGCCCCAGGTAGGGGACGGCCATCGTGCGGGCCGCAAAACTGCTGGCGGTGATCTGGTTCATCAGATCGCCGCAGAGGAAAAACTCGATGTCCTTTTTCTGCAGCCCCGCCTTGCGGACGGCGACCTCGCAGGCTTCTTCCAGGAGCTTGCGCTCCGCCTTCTCAAAACTGGCCTGGCCCAGCCAGATGTCGCCGTGGAGCATGTCAAAGTCCTTCGCCAGCGGTCCCTGGGCCTCAAAAGGTCCGCCGACGGCAGCGGAGGCGATGATCACAGGCCGGTTGGCAAAGGACCAGCTCTGATGTCCTTGCTGCATACTACAAAACCCCCGCCATGGAGAGGAGCGTCTTCACCAGCGCCACCACGAAGGCGGCGACGACGCCGAAGACGATGACCGGCCCGGCCAGCTTAAACATCTTGCCGCCAACGCCAAGGACATAGCCCTCTGTCCGGTGTTCGATGGCCGCCGAGGCCATCGAGTTGGCGAAACCGGTCACCGGCACGGCCGTCCCGGCGCCGGCGTGCTGGGCGACGTGATCGTAGACCCCCAATGAGGTGAGCGCCACCGAGAGCAGGACCAGGATCGCCACCGTCGGGTTGCCGGCCGTCTTTTCATTGAAATTGAAGTTCCAGAGGAAAAAGTTTTGGAGGAACTGGCCGAACAGGCAGATGGACCCGCCGACAAAAAAAGCCCAGAGACAGTTTTTGAGGACCGGCCGTTTCGGTTCCCGAAGCTTGGAAAAGTCATGGTACTCCTGCTGGACCGGCGTCAGGTTCTTCTTCTTTTTGTTCGACAATCCCGCTTCCCCCTCAGCGCTTCAGCAGCGGCTGCAGATCGCGGACCGTCTCCGCCATCACGCCGGCTGCCTCCGTATACATCTGTTTCGCCTGGGAATCCTTCGTGGCCAGGGCATAGAGTTCGCAATCGGCCTGGGCTTTTTTCAGGTTCACAAAGAGCAGTTCCTTCGTCTTCGGCTGTGGCAGATTGATGGCGTCATCGAAGAGATCCACATAGAGTTGGCCCACCGAATCGACCTGGGCCAGGAAGACGTTCTCCGGCGCCACGCCGATCTTCTCCAACTCTTCATGGAGCCAACGCCGGTTCAGCCCCATGGCGGCAAGGGGCTCGTCCAGAAAGTTGCCGTCCAGGATCACCGTCTGGGGCGCGCTCTCGTGGCCAACTTTTCTCTCCAGCGTCGCCGCGGTGACGGGCTGCTTCTCCTTTTTCAACAGCACGCTGAGATCGCCGCTCGGTTCCAGCAGGGCGAACTCCACGTCGGCGAAGTTGAAGACATTCTTCCGCCGCAACTGGCTCAACAGATCCTCGGGGCTCATGCGGGCCTCCATCAACCTGGCGTCAAGGACCTTCCCATGGTTGATCAGGATCGTCTCCTTGCCCTGCACCAGATCGCGCACCGTCTTGAACTTGATGGACAGGTAAAAGAGGGCGATGGGAAAACCGATCCAGACGACGATCGCCATCAAGGCGCTGGCCAGATCGCCGGCCAGGTTGAGCGAAAGCGCCCCGGCAACGACGCCAATGGCGACGACGACGATCAGGTCAAAAAGAGTCAACTGGGAAAGCTGCCGCTTGCCGAGCAGCCGCGCCCCTGCCAGGATGAGCAGGAAGACGGCTGTCGAACGAAGGAGGGCAATCATCCATTCCGGCATGAGGTAAACTCCTTATTCACAAAAGAATCGAAAACGGCCTCCATTGTTTGCAGAACGCCTGCCGCCACATGCCATGATTAAAACCCTTTATACTGGGGCTCTTCAAACTCCAGCACCTGGAGGCGCTTTTCCATCCCATCGATCACGCGATCAAGCCGCTGCAGGTTTTGCCCATAGACCTGCTTGGCATCGACATTCTCCTCGATGGCGGCAAAGCTCTCCAGCGTGGAACGAGCCCCTTTCAAGCTGGCCAGCGTCTGTTTGACCTGTCCGCTTACCGTCAAGGGATCACCTCCATATAAGGAAGACCGGATCGCACGATCCGGCCCGAACGCTCGTATACCGTTCTTCTCACAGAAGAACCGCCCGGGCTAAAAACCCTTGTATTGAGGTTCTTCCTTTTCGATTTCCTTCACTCGCGGCTCCAGGGAACTAACAATCTGTTGCGCCTGCTGCGACGCAGTGGTATAAATGTTCTTGGCGTTCTGGTCCTGCGTTTGAAGGGCAAACTGCTCCAGGCTGCCGACGGCGCTCTTCAGGCCGGCGACGGTCTGTTTGAGTTGCTGTGATACGGTCATAACCCATTCCTCCCCGGTTGAAAAGTGGTTCTCTTTCCCCAGGTAGAATGAGTTGATTGTCCAGAAAATATGTGCCACAGCGGCTTCTCGAAAGCGAATTTTTTGTTCGCCCGCTTGGCTCATGATGCGCCGGTCGCTGCCGGCGTGGACGACCATCCGGCGCCGATCGACCGATGCAAAAGACCGTTGACCTCGCCTTATCGTTCCGGCGGGTCATCATCGCCACCGCCGGATCGGCAGATGGCGCCGACAGGGCAGCAATCGACACAGATCCCGCAACCGGGGCAGAGTTCCTCCTCAATGGTAAAGGCCCGCCCTTTTCCCGGCGAATCCAGGGCGTCCCAGGAGCAGATATCGAGGCAAAAGCCACAGCGGATGCAGTTCTTTTCGATACGGTAAAATTGGGAGACCTTGTTTCCCATGACATCTTTCCTCATTTCGTATAAAAATGTATCTTGACGTTACTTGGCACGGTTGGTACAATCAGGGTGTAGAACGTTGTCGAATAACGTCGAAACAAAAGGAGTCAAATGACATGAAGTCAACTGGAATTGTACGCAAGGTAGACGAGCTGGGACGTGTAGTGATTCCGATTGAACTGCGCCGGACAATGGGTATCGACGAAAAAGATCCCCTTGAAATCTACGTTGATGCCGAAAAAATCATCCTGAAAAAGTATGAACCGGCCTGCATCTTCTGCGGAAGCGCCATCGACGTGCAGAACTTCCGCAACAAAATCGTCTGCAAGGAATGCGCCGTCTCGATGGCTCAAAACGCCGCCGGCTGAACCTGATTCGACCAACCGAACCGTTCTCCCCACACCGGAGAGCGGTTCGGTTTTTTTGTTGCTCTTTATTTACTCTATCATTCCAGGTTCGCTGTTACAACCGGGTGAATCGAACAGGGGAACCCATCTGGGATGCTCCGATTGCGTCCATGCAAAAAGCCCCCGGCATTACCGGAGGCGTCACGATCAGTGATCGGGAAAAGCCTGTTGAATCTTCAAAAACTCATCCAGATGCTTCACCACCAGATCGACCAGATAGGGGTCAAAATGGTGACCGCGCTCCTGCTGAAACAGGCCCAGAATGTCCTCGATCGGCCAGGCGGCGCGATAGACACGATCATTGTTCAGGGCGTCGAAGACATCGGCCACGGCGGTGATCCGCGAATAGATGTGGATTTTCTCGCCCCGCAGGCCGTAAGGATAGCCGCCGCCGTTGTACTTTTCATGGTGTTCCAGAGCGATCTGGGCCGCCGTGCGCAGGATGCGCCGGTTGGAGTGTTGGAGCATCTCGTGACCGGCAATGGTGTGCTTTTTCATCTGCTCATACTCGTTCGCTGTCAACGGGCCCGGTTTGTTCAAGATGGCGTCTTCAATGGCGATCTTGCCCACGTCATGCATGGGCGACGCCATCCGCAGCAGTTCCGTCTCCTCTCGGGTAAGGCCATAGAGCTTGCCCAACAGGCGGGAATATTCGGAGACACGCTTCACATGGCAGCCCGTCTCTTTTGACCGCGCTTCGACGACACCGCCGAGGGTGAAGATGATCTCCCGCTGAGTCGATTCGATCTCCTCATTGAGGCTGATGTTGTCAAAGGCGATGCCTACGTTGGAGCAGAACAGTTCCACCCAGTTGCGGTCCCAATCGCTCCAGCCGTTGAACCCTTCCAGATAGACCAAATTTTCAGAACCGTTTTGGCTGTGAAAATACCCTACATAGCGATTGCCCAAGGCCAGGCTCTGACCGGCGCGCATGGCCCGTTCCAGATCCTCCCGGATGGACGGGCTGACGGCGGAGCGGATGGGACGGTTGACCATGGGCGAGTAGTCGCCTGTCGCCGCCAGGATGTAAAAATCGCGCTCGTTCTTGGTGGCGGCGAAGCCGGACATCTGGCAGTAGATGGCGTTGCGGTTCAAACGCAGGAGTGACGTTAACTGGGTGAGCACGCCCGAGGCGAACATGCGCATCGACTGCATGCGAAAGATGTTCGCCGACGATTGGATGATCTGTTCAAGGCCCCGGCGGTTGAGGTCAATGGTCCGGATGTCCCGGTAGGCCCGCAGCGCCACATAGACCGTGGAAAACAGCTTCTGGGCCGTCAACTCCGTCTTCGACACATAGCAGTTGATGTCATAGTCGACGATCACCCGCTCCTCTGGCGCATACCCAGGCTGGCCCGTGCGCAGCACGATGCGCACATGGCTGTTGTTCAACCCCTCCCGGATATGCTGGACCAGATGCAACCCGGCGTCATCCGATTCCATGACCACATCCAGCAAGACGACGGCCATGTCCGGGTGATCGCAGAGCCATCGTTTGGCTTCCGCCGCCGAATAGGCGCTAAAAAACTCCAGCGGCTTATCATCAAAGCGCATCCCCGCCAGGACGACGCGGGTCACCTTGTGCACCTCGGCATCGTCGTCAACGATCAGCACCTTCCAGGTCTCGCTATCCCCCTGCCCTGGGGCATCGTCATGTTCATCGACGAAAAACAACAAATCATCGTCATTCGGATGGTTCGAATCGTGCACTGTCAAATCACCTCATTTCTGTGGAAAATCGATCGTAAAACGTGTGCCCGAGCCGGCGTCCGCCCCGGCGTCCACGATGCTCTCACAGCGAATCTTCCCCCGCAGGCGCTGCGTCACCAGGTTATAGACAATATTCAGCCCCAGGCCGGTGCCGCCCTGGGCGCGGTTGGTCGTAAAGAAGGGGTCAAAAATGCGCTGCAGGTGCTCCGGCGGGATCCCCCGCCCGTCATCGCTATAGACGAGACGCACCCGGTCGCCCACAAGCTGCAGATCGATGCGGATCGTTCCATGGCCGCATTCGCCAAAACCGTGGATCAGCGAATTCATGATCAGGTTGGTGATCACCTGAGAAAAATCGCCGGGATAGCTGTCCACTTCCAGATCGTCAGGACAGTTCAGTTCGATCCGGTAGGCTTTGTTCTTCAACTTGGGCTGCAAGCTCATCAGGATTTCTCCGATGTATTCTTTCAGGTTGAACCGCCGCCGCGTCTCCCGCGACTGGTCGACAGCCACCTGTTTGAACCCGTGAATCAGCGTTGACGCCCGTTCCAGATTCTTAAGGATGATGTCGGACGCCTCCTCGCTCAGGAGGAGGTACCTGTGCAGTTCCGATTTTTTCAGCTGGTTCTCTCGAAATTGCGCCGATAGTTCCCGCGTCTTTCGGTGCAGGTGGGAGGCGGCCGTGACGCCAATGCCAACGGGCGTGTTGATCTCGTGGGCCACGCCGGCCACCAGTTTGCCCAGGGCCGCCATCTTGGCGGACTCGATCAACTGCTCCTGGGCCTGTTCCAGCTCGTCCATGGCGCCTTTTAGATCCAGATTGGCCACTTCCAACTGGCGGGTTCGCTCCTCGACGCGCCGTTCCAATTGTTCATACATCTCCAAGAGTTCCGCTTCGGCGATCTTGCGCCGCACAATGTTGACGGCGAGGGCGGCGATCACCAGCAGCAGCCCCCCGAAGAGCAGCAACGTCTTCCACACAATATCCTTGTTGTTCTCATAAAAGGTTGACGGTTTGTTGACAACCGTGCTCCCTTCCGGGAGATCGGCCTGATTCAAATGCAGTTCCTGCAGTTGTTGGTAGTCAAAGACGAGCCGGTTGGGACCCTCCATCACCACCGGAATATCGGCTGGCTTTTCCCCCTGCAGGATCCGGAGGGCCAACTGGGCCGCCGCCTCTCCCTGGCTAAAGCCGCTCGTCAACATGCCGCCGACGATCCCGTTGCCGAGATAAAAGTCCCAAATCCCATAAACAGGCTGTTTGCTGAACTCTTTGACGACACGGATATACTGGTCGTTCGAGTAGGTGGCCCCCGACTTGTCCCGATAATAGGCGATCAGCAGAAACACCATCGTGTCCGCGTCCAAATTTTCCAGTTTAGCGCGCAGTTCGCCCAAATCCCACTCATCGAAGATCTCATACTGAATCGTATCGCCGAAGGGCGCCATCGCTTCTCGAAGCACCTTCACCTGCGACTTGCCGGTAAAGGTCTGGTCATTGAGAAACAGCACCTTCTTCAGTCCCGGTTGGAGCTTGCGCGCGATTTCCACGTTGCGCCTGATGTCATTGACTTCAACGACGCCGGTGACCCGCTGCCGGTTGAATTTGTCCTCCTGGTAGTAATTGACGCCGCAAAACACGACAGGCGCCTCGGGGAAGAGGCGCTGCTGGTATCTCTGCAAGAAATTCATGGCGTCATCATCGGAGGCGATGATCAGGTCGAAGTGCTCCTGGCCGTACTTTTCCTGCAGGTAGCGGTACATGTGCTCGTCGTAGTCGTTGCTGTTATACCGCTTCGTGTCCATGTATTCCGTATATAATTCCAGGTTGAGTTCCAATTCCAGCGGCTGCAGCACCGACTCAATCCCGCGGACCACATCTTCAGTCCAGACAAATCCTTTATGATATGAATTTAAGATCAGCACATGCTTGCGCGGCGTCGCATCCCTATGACTGGCGAAAGACGGCGATAACAGGGCCGGTTCTGGCATGGTTGGTAGAAAAGACGCCCCATCGACAGGCGCCGCTGCCATCGCCAACAACTGCGCCGCCATCAGCAACAAGGCAAGGGATAGCGTCCACCTGTTGCGTGCAAACACCTTTGCCTGCTGGAACGGCTGTGCCGGCTGACTGTGATGACGCCGACACATCCGGCCCCACCCCTTTGCAACAAAGAAATTAATTCTAAAAAATCCGTATTTTTGAACCAAGTTATTTGTTATATTAATCACAACTTGACATTCGAATCACTTCGACAGGGCCATCTCGAATTCCTGCCTTTATGAAGTGCAAAAGCGCATATGTGATCTGCTACAGGCTTCCACCGTGGGATGTTGATATAATAATGATGAGCGGCGCCATTTCGCTCTCGCTTTTCCGCCGCGTTGCCTCTTGATTGCCTTTTCGGCTGGGCAACGCCGCGACGATTGCATTTATAAAAGGTTTTTATTTATGCCGTAGAAACGAGGGGTGTCCATGATGAAGAACCGGCGGCCCGATCGGCCCCATTTGCTGCTGTCCATGCGCTATGCCGCCCAGGAAGAGGCCGAGCGCCTCTTTGCCGCCTTTCTGGCCGTTCGCGACGCCTTTCCCCGCCTTCCCTTTGGCGTCGAAGTCAACATCAACCACAACCCGCTTGTGAATCTACAAGCTGTTCTCGATGGCGCCGAAGGCCTGATCGCGATGGCGACATCGGCAGGTGTTCCTTATTCCCTGCACCTGCCCAGCCTCCATAACCTGGACGACAGACAGACGATCGGGCTGAATGCCTGGTTGAAGGGAAAAAAACCTCTTTATTGTGTCATCCACGGCGGCGATTACGCCTTCGACGGCCAACCGCCCCTCGACAGCGGCGACTTCCTTCGCATCATCGACGATTGCCGGCGAAAGCGGGCGCTCCTCACCCATGCGAGCAACCTCTATCTGGAGACGCTGCCCTGGGTGCGCCTTGAAAAGAAAAAAGGCGTCGTCACCGGACGCACCTTCCCGATCACCTGTGTGGGCATCTTTCAGCGGGATCTTTCGGCCCTGGCAGAGGACCTCAATTGCCATGTCCTGGTCGATGTGGAGCACCTCTACCAGTCATTGCGAGGACTCCGGCTCTTTCCCAGCCAGACAAGCGAGCGCCTGAGACCGGCTGACAGGGATGAACAGGCCTGCCTGGAACGTTACGGCGCCTTCGTCCGCGACGGTCGCATGGTGCTCGCACCCACGGCGGATCACCGCATCCGTGAGCAACTGGCCCGGCTGGCGACAGACCGCTACCACTTCACCGGCAGCTACCGCATCCTCGCCGGCGGTCGGAACGCCGCCCACCGGGAGATCCAAAACAACCGCTACGCCCGGACGCTCCTCCGGCACATCCTGGCGCAAGGCCCCGCCTCCATCACCACCGAGGCCTGTATGGACGAACTGCCGCGCTATTCCCCGGAGGTGCAGATCCGCTCGCTGCGCGCCCTGGCCGCCATCGTCGATGCATGGCTGTTCCCCGCTCCGCCCTCACCGGCAAGGGACGCCCCGTTGTAGTAGCCAGCGCGTATCCCGGGCAACCCTTACAACCATTCCCCCGCCAGGGCGCCCGTAGGCGCGCCCCCATCAACGGCTTTGACGCCGTTGACAAAGACATAGCGCATCCCCTCGGCCAGGATCGCCGGCTCCTGGCGCGTGGCGCAATCTTCCACTGCATCCAGGGAAAAGATCAGCAGATCGGCTTTGTTTCCGGCGACCAACCGTCCTCGCTCGGTATACCCGAACCGCCTTGCCGGCAGGTCGCTCATCTTGGCCACCGCCGTTTCCAGCGACAAGGCCTGCTTGTCCCGCACATAGCGCGCCAACACCCGCGAAAAGTTGCCATAGGCCCGGGGGTGGTTGGCGCGCCCGTTTTCGTAGAGGCCGCTGTCGCTGGCGATGAACAGGCGCGGATGGGCAAGTCCTTGCAGGATATTATCCTCTGCGATGGACACCCGGTCTGTGCCGAAGTCCCAGGAGGAAAAGTCATAGACATACATATCGCCCCAGACATCGACCCCTTCGGCAACCGCCGCGTCGAGGGATTCCAGGATGCGAGGGTACTTGTCCCAGTTCGCCGCAAAGAGCGCCTTCACATGGCTGTACTGAAGGGCCACGCCGGTGCGACGGGCCACCGCCAGCACCTCTTCGAGGGCTTCCAAGACCCGCTTGCCCTCAGAACGGAGGTGCACCGTCAACAGCTTGCCGCGGCGAGCCAGCACCTGGGCGTACTGTTCCAACTCATCGACGCTTACCGCCGACTGGGGCGCATACTCCAAGGCGATGGACAACCCAGGCGCGCCCTCATCAAGCCCCTCTTCCAGCCGGCCGATCATCCCTTCCATCTCGACCGCCGTCGCCGGTCGGTTGGCGTCATCGCCCAAGGCTTGCCGGCGGAGGTTTCGGTAACCCACCAACTGAGCGTAGTTGACGCCCAAGGAACCGAGGCGGTGGCGAAATGCGGCGATGCTGTCCACCGAATCACCGCAATTGCCGCCCACCTGGGCGGTGACGCCCTGCAACAGGCGAACCTCCGCCTGGGGGTTTGTGCCCAAGTACACCTCATTATGGGTATGTATGTCGATAAAGCCGGGGGTGACATAGGCTCCTTGCGCGTCGATGACCTGGCATTCGGGCGGCGGCAAATAGCTTTTCCCGGCTGAGAAAAAACGCCCGCCATCCCGGTGTTGCCCACCGCCGGCGGGCAGCACCGCCGCGATCCGCCCCTTTTCCACCGCCACCGCCCCGGCAAAGGCCGGGACGCCTGTCCCATCGACGATCAGCCCGTTGACGATCAGTGTTTCCCAGGCGACCGGCTGCCCGGCCCTGCCGCTCCCGTCGCCGCCAGGGCTTGTCCCCTTAGCGTCGTTGTTTTCGGCTTCCGCCGGCAACAGCCCCAGACCGATTTCCCTGACGCCACAGCCGCTGGCGACGCCGCCGGCCAAGGCAACGCCGGCAACGGTGATAAATTGTCTTCGGCTTATCCCCCTCATCGACCCCTGCCCCCTCGCTTCATCCGCTCATTCCGTTACCTCCAGCATAGCAAATCGCGCGGCCCCTTCCCAGAGCAATCTTCACATTGCTGGAAAGGGGCCGCGCGTATTTTGTCTATATCGAATCGTAATCGAGGTTTAACTGGATCAAATATGCGTCAAACATGTCGGAACTCTTTGTCTTTTTTATTTACAAAAATAGAATAATTTAGATTTTCAACTTTATGAAAAACAAATCCGTCCGTACCGTAAATCATTGTACTTTACAACAACAGTTGATATGATAGTGCTAGCGTCATAGCCATAAATCAGTTAAGGAGGGTTTGAAAATGGTTCGGAATTTTAAAAGTCTTCAAACAAAATTCGTCTCCATATCTGTGCTTGTGGTTATGTTCACATTAGTGGGTGTCGGCGGAATCGTGAGTTATAAAACGACTGAGCAAGCAAGAGAAGATTACTTTACTCATTCAACTGAACAGATGAAGCTTGTCGCCCAATCCATAAAAATGTTTTACAGTCAAATCGATAAAGACATTAATATGATGGCGAAAGATCCAGTAGTAATGAAAGCCGATAATAGCATTACTACATATAAAAATAATCTGCAAAATAATCCGATAACTCCTTCGAAAAATGGAGGAATCGAGCAGCAGATTTTTGAGGTATTTAAACACTATGCAGATGCTCACCATGGAACTTTGTACGTTTATTTGGGTACTAAAAATAGTGGCTATATTCAGTGGCCAGAATCTTCCGGCTTTGTTAATTATGATCCTCTAAAAAGAGAATGGTATAAGGCAGGCTTACAAGGAAACGGAGCGATCGTCCGTACGGCGCCTTACATAGATATAGTCACTAATTCACTAATCGTCAGCAATGTACGCTCTTTTACTGATGAAAAGGGAGAAATCATCGGTGTCGTTGCCATTGATGTTGATCAATCAGTCATCAGTGAGATGCTTTATCAAATGAAGACAGGAGAGACTGGCTTCTCCATGCTGATTCACAATACAGGATTTATCATGGCTGACGGGAATAATCCAGACAACAACTCAAAAAAGTTGGTAGATGTTGGTATTGAAGGGTTAGATAAGTTATTAATAAAACAAGCACAATCTTTTTCGCTTCTGATAGACGGGAAAAAGTACATCGTTAATCCCTATACGGTTGAAGGGACAGATTGGATTCTGGCTTCTTTTATCCAAGAAGATGAACTCACAGCAGGTGCCAGAAAAATCATCTCTTTTATTACTATTATCTCTCTTATTGCGCTAGTGTTTACGAGTGTAATCTTTTTTATTAGTACAAGACGGATTGTTACACCCATCATCAAAGCGGCACATTATTTAGAAGTCATCGCAAAAGGTGATTTTTCTCAAGAAATTGATGAAAAGTACCTGTCTAGAAAAGATGAGGTAGGCGTAATAATCAATGGCATTAGTCACATGAAAAGTTCATTAAAACAATTAGTTCATCGTATAAGAAATGAGTCTTTCAACATTCAAAATGAAGTAGAATCGGTTTTGAATAACGCAAATGTCTTAAGCAGCAACTTAGAGGACATCTCTGCAACGACTGAAGAATTAGCCGCAGGGATGGAGGAAACGGCTGCTTCTTCTGAAGAGATGACATCCACCTCGCAAGAAATTGAAAGAGCTGTTCGGTCTATCTCAGAGAAGTCACAGGAGGGCGCTTATACCGCTAGGGAGAACCGTGAAAAAGCAGAAGAGACAAAAAGAGATGTAAAAGCGGCTCAGATGAAAGCGGCTGAAATATTCTTTAACACGAAAGAGCAATTGAAAAACGCTATTGAAGAATCGAAGGTTGTGGGACAGATTGATGTCTTATCCGAATCGATTATGCATATCACTCAGCAAACTAATTTACTCGCATTAAATGCGGCCATCGAAGCTGCAAGAGCTGGAGAGGCAGGAAAGGGATTTTCTGTTGTTGCCAATGAAATCAGAAAGCTTGCGGAGCAATCAAAAAATGCGGTACTTAAAATTCAAGATATCACTTCTAAAGTTACCGGTTCTGTAAATTATCTTTCAAATAGCGCCAACGACTTATTAACTTTTGTGTCTACGGAGGTCGTGAATGACTATAGTCGAATGCTCAATATAACAGAACAATATAGTGATGATTCAAAAAAAATGGATGACCTTGTCAATGAATTCAACACTACATCAGAAGAACTGCTTGCCTCCATTCAGGGAGTTTTAATATCAATTGATGGAGTAGCTAGAGCAGCTGATGAAGGCGCCCATGGAACGACTGATATTGCACAGCGCGTCAGTGTTGCAGGCAATAAATCAGTTGAAGTCATGAAACAAGCGAATAAAACAACAGAAATCACACGTAAATTGCTAGAGGAAGTGGCGAAGTTTAAATTGTAATAGGCTTCGCCGATGATCTCCATTTAGGGCTCCATGATCGGATGCGTATGTAAAGAAGCCTTCCTCGAGGGGGTCCAGTCGCCCCGGTATACCTATTTCTTTGCCCTTCGCCAGTTGACTTGATCCCGATCCGCGATTTCTTAAATCGAACATCCTTCCTGTTCCCGTAGAAACTGGATAAGCTGTTCTTGCGGCATTTGTAACACCCTTTCCCCCCCCATCCGATTCTGCACACATCGAAGGTATGGGGGGTGATGGGATGTTGCAAGTGCCCTTTTTATTCCGGCACCCCGGCGCTCCACTTTTCGCTTGCCCTTTCATGCATTTTTATAATGCCAAAAACAACCGAATGGTTCATTTTGGAATTAATTAGATGAAGAGCCAAATCACTGTCACGGAAGCAACGCCCTTTCCGCCTTTAGCGCTCGCTTCGTCTCATACATCTCCATATCGGCCCGCTTGATCAATTCATCGGGAGAAAGCCCCTCAAGGGGGTCGTAACAGGCAAAGCCATGGCTGAAATTGATCGCATAAGGCATCAAGCCGATGCGGTTGATGCTCCGCCGGCTCTCTTCCACACGCTCCCAAATCTTTTGCGCCCGAGCCAAGTCGCAGTCGGGAAGGATCAGCAAAAACTCGTCACCGCCCAACCGGCAAATCACATCACTGTCCCGCAAGGATTTTTGCAGCAGGTCAGCTACCGTCTTAATCAGCCGGTCTCCCTCGTCGTGACCGAAGGTGTCATTGATCCGCTTTAAGTCGTTCACGTCGACAAAACAGACCGTCAATTCTTTCCGACACCGCTTGGCTTCCTCCATGTGCTTTTGCAGAAACTGCATCCCGCTGCGGCGATTGAAGAGTCCCGTCAACTCATCGATGGTGGCGAAAACGCGCAGCGTCTCCTCCGCTTTGCGGCGGCGGCGGATGTTGATCTGCAAGGTGCCGATGATATAGAGAAGAAAGGCAAAGAGGACAGAGGCGCCAAAGACGATGGATTGGTTTTTCTCATAAAATGATTCCGGCTTATTCACAATGACACTCCCGGCGGGAAGCCGGGCGGCATCGATCTGCCAGCGTTGAAGCTGGCGATGATCGAACATATACCGGTTGGGGCTTTCCCGGATGACCGGCACCCCTTCCAGTCGTTCACCATTCAAGGCGCGCAAGGCCAACTTCGCCGCCGTTTCGCCCTGGGTATAGCCGCTCGTCACCATGCCGCCGACAATACCATGTCCCAGGTAAAAATCCCAGCAACCGTACACAGGCGCTGACGACGCCCGGGCGATCAATTCGGCGCTTTCCTCATAGGAAAAAACGCTATGGGACTTGTCCTGATTGAAGGTCACTAACAGAACCAGGCTGTCTGAAGAGAGATGGGCCACTTTTTCTTGGACCTCGGCCATGTTCACATCGCCGATAAACTCAAAGTGAACCCGCTCGCCAAAGTCCGGAAGGATCGCTTCCAACTGGCGCCGGTTGGCAATGCCCGTATCGCTCCAGTCGTTCACGATGACGATCCGCTCTGTGCGTGGATGTAACCGCAAGGCCATTTCGATGGTCTGTTGAAAATCCACTTTCTCGACCACACCGGTCATGTTCACCTGCCCCGCCAAGTCGGCCGGTTCAAAGCCATTGACGCCGCAAAACACGACCGGCGTATCGGCAAAAAGTTGCTTTCGGTAGGTGAGCGCAAAATGATAGGCTACATCGTCGGCGACGATGACGGCGTCAAAATGCTTGTTTTTGTACTTCTCGATGAAGAGGGGAACCGTCTTGTGCATGTACTCGGGGCTGATGTTCCGCTTTGCGTCCATATAGTCCAGGTACAGGGTATAGCGATCGGTGTCGTTAAAAACGGCGCGGATACCGGCTTCCATGTTGGCTGTCCAATCCATGCCGCTGTCGTAGGACTGGAGCAGCAGGATCTGCTTTTTATCTGTATAGGACTGGTTGATGATGACACTGCCCGCCGGCAAGCGAACCGGGTCGATGCCGAATCGCCTCAATTGTGTATCATCGAACATGTAGCGGTTGACGCCTTCACGGACCACCGGGATATCGGACGGCTTTTCACCTTGCAAGACCCGGAGCGCCAGCTTGGCCGCCGCTTCTCCCTGGGAAAAGCCGCCCGTCAACATGCCGCCGACGATACCGTGGCCAAGAGAAAAATCCCAGGCGCCAAAAAGCGGAACACGGCTTTTTTCCGCTATCATGGACACGCTCTCGTCATACGCGAAAAAGCGACCAGCTGCGTCCTGGTTGAAAATCAAAAACAACACCAGGCTGTCGTCGGGAAGAGACTGTACCGTCTGCAAGAGTTCCGGCATGGTCTTATCCTGCAAGGCCTCAAAGCGGATTCGATCATTGAAGAAGGGGATCGTTTCCTCCATCTTCTTTTCGATCGCGCGACCGGTGGTGGACCGGTCGTTGATCCAGTAGATTTGCTTCGTTTGCGGGCGCAACCGCAGGGCCGTTTCAATCGTCGCCTTTAGGTCATAATCCTCCACGACGCCAGTAAAAAGGCCGCAGTCGGTCAGACAGCGGTCATCGAGGTAATTGACACCGCAGAAGACGACAGGCACACCGGGAAACAGCGCCTGCACATGCTTCTGCATGAACGTAAAGGCGTTGTCATCGGCGCAGAGGACCAGGTCAACCGGCCTCTGGCGAAACTTTTGGCGGTATACCTCAAACAGTTTGTCCTGATATTCCGGGTCGGTGACCCTCTGGGTGTCCATCTCCTCCACATGCAGGTCAATGTTGCCATTTCCAGGCCGCAACAAGACAGAGCGGACGCCGTCGATGATATCGTCAGACCAACGGTATCCGGCGTGGTAGGAGTTCAAGAGGAGGACATTGCG
The DNA here is from genome assembly GCF_009877435.1 of Heliomicrobium gestii. NCBI lineage: Bacteria > Bacillati > Bacillota > Clostridia > Eubacteriales > Heliobacteriaceae > Heliomicrobium > Heliomicrobium gestii. Next base: position 266,590 of record NZ_WXEX01000006.1, read on the forward strand.
TTTGGGGGTCTCGCTCGCGGCATAGGCGGTGTCGGGAGCGAGGGGGTTATCCCCAAGGGGAAACAGCCTGGGGGGCGATGGCGGGAACGGCGTTGGGCATAACGCAGGGAGCAGTGTAATCAGCACTGTCATGAAGACCACAAGGAGTGCCGTCAAGACCTGGGATGCAGCGATGCCAGAGGCGCGAAACTTGGTGTCTTTTCCCATATGCCGATGCCCTCGCTTTGTGCCTTTCCGAACAGATGGTTTGAGTTCATTATACCATGGGGGTTCGTATTCAATGGCGATGCTTTGTGTCTGTTTTCTCAAATTCTTTTCATCATAGCTAGAAGACGTGAGAGATAAAAAAAGAACGAAGCACCATGCACTTCGTTCTGTACGTATAAAGACTGTTTCTCAAAAACTACCGCAAATTCGTCGTCCCCATTAAAAACTTATCCACTTCCCGCGCTGCCTGGCGGCCTTCGCTGATGGCCCAGACGACGAGGGACTGGCCGCGGCGCATGTCGCCGGCGGAGAAGACGCCGGAAACGCTGGTGGCGAACTTGCCGAAGTCGGCTTTGACGTTGGAACGGGGGTCGCGCTCGACGCCCAGTTGGGTGAGCAGTTGGTCTTCGGGGCCGAGGAAGCCCATGGCCAGGAGGACCAGTTGGGCCGGCCAGACTTTTTCGGTGCCGGCGACCTCTTTCGGGCTCATGCGGCCCTGCTCGTCTTTGACCCATTCGATCTGGACGGTGTGGACTTCTTTGACGTGGCCCTTTTCATCGCCGACGATTTTTTTCGTCGAGATGAGGTAGTGGCGGGGATCGGCGCCGGCGATGGCGGCCGCCTCTTCCTGGCCGTAGTCGATCTTCAGCACCCGGGGGAATTGGGGCCAGGGGTTGTTGGCAGCCCGCTCGACGGGGGGCTGGGGCATGATCTCCATCTGGTAGACGGAGTTGCACTTGTGACGGAGGGAGGTGCCGACACAGTCGGTGCCCGTGTCGCCGCCGCCGATGACGATGACATCCTTGCCTTCGGCGCTGATGAAGTTGCCGTCGCTCAGGTTGGAGTCGAGGAGACTCTTCGTGTTGGCGCCCAGGAACTCCATGGCGAAGTGAACGCCTTTGAGGTTGCGGCCTTCGACGGGAAGGTCGCGGGGCTTGGTGGAACCGCCGCAGAGGACGATGGCGTCAAACTCTTCCTTCAGCTTGTCGGCGGGATAGTCCTTGCCGACTTCGCAGTTGGTGACGAAGGTGATGCCCGAAGCGGCCATCAGGTCCACGCGGCGCTGGACGACAGACTTGTCAAGCTTCATGTTCGGGATGCCGTACATGAGCAAGCCGCCGATGCGGTCAGCCCGTTCGAAGACGGTGACGCTGTGGCCGGCTTTGTTCAACTGGTCAGCAGTCGCCAGACCCGAGGGGCCCGAGCCGATGACCGCCACTTTTTTGCCGGTCCGCTTGGCCGGTTCCGTGGGGACTTCCCAACCTTCCTCGAAGGCCTTGTCGATGATGTGGCACTCAATGTTTTTGATCGTCACCGGGGAGGTGGCGAGGCCGGCGGTGCAGGCGCCCTCACAGGGGGAGGGGCAGACGCGGCCGGTGAACTCGGGGAAGTTGCTCGTCTTTTTCAGGCGCAGCCAAGCTTCCTTCCAGAGGCCCCGGTAGACGAGGTCGTTCCATTCGGGGGTGAGGTTGTGCAAGGGGCAGCCAGAGACCATGCCGCCGATCATCATGCCGCTGTGGCAGAAGGGGACGCCGCAATCCATGCAGCGGGCGCCCTGGGTGCGCAGGTCTTCTTCGCTCATATGATAGTGAAACTCGCCCCAGTCCTTGACCCGCTCAAGGGGTTCCCGGTCAGCGGGAAGCTGGCGCTGGTATTCTAAAAAGCCGGTTGGTTTGCCCATGGCCGTTCCTCCTACTTCTCTTTCTTGTCCTGTACTCTTGTCGACGCCGGCCAGGCGCCGGGTTCGGCCCGGTTCACGTATGGTACTGGATTCGCGTTAATCCCGATGTCCTTCCAGAGCGCACTCGGGAAGTTACTCGCCATGCTGAACCTGGGCTCGACCCCGACGCTGCGCCGTGACTCCCTTAGTTCCCGCCGACGCGAGACTTGGCTTGCTTGTTCTCTTCAAAGGCGGCCATAATGGCTTCTTCACCGCTGAGTCCCGCCTGGGTGGCCCGCTCGATGGCGGCCAGCATCCGCTTGTAGTCTTTCGGGATGACCCGGACGAACTTGGACAGGGTGGCTTCCCAGTTGGCGAGGACCTTTTGACCGAGTTCGCTGCCCGTGTACTGGACATGGCGCTCGATCATGCCCTTGACCTCGGCGATCTCGGCGGCGTTCTCCAGTTTTTCCAGCGAAACCATTTCCATGTTGCACTGGCCGGCGAAGGTTCCCTCTTCGTCGAGAATGTAGGCGATGCCGCCGGACATGCCGGCAGCGAAGTTGCGGCCGGTCTCGCCGAGGACGACGACACGTCCGCCGGTCATGTATTCACAGCCGTGATCGCCCACGCCTTCTACGACGGCGGTGGCGCCGGAGTTGCGGACGCAGAAGCGTTCGCCGGCGACGCCGCGGATGTAGGCCTCACCGCCTGTGGCGCCGTAGAGGTTGACGTTGCCGGTGATGATGTTTTCTTCGGGGACGAAGGAGGAGACGGCCGGCGGGAAGACGACGAGTTTGCCGCCCGAGAGGCCTTTGCCGAAGTAGTCGTTGGCATCGCCCTCGAGGATCATCGTCATGCCCTTCGGCACGAAAGCGCCGAAGCTCTGGCCGGCAGAGCCGGTGAAGCGAAGGGTGATCGTGTCTTCCGGCAACCCTTCGGCGCCGTAGCGGCGAGTGACCTCGCTGCCGAGGATGGTGCCGACGACACGGTCCGTGTTTTGAATCTTGAAGGAGGCTTCCACAGCTTCCGCCCGTTCGACGGCGCGGCGGCACATGGGGACCAGTTCGCGCATGTCGAGGGAGCGGTCCAGGCCGTGATCCTGACGGATGCGGCAGTAGCGACCCACTTCTTCAGGCATGTCGGGCTGGAAGAGGAGGGCGGAGAGGTCGAGGCCGCTGGCTTTCCAGTGGTCGACGGCGTCGCCCGCTTCAAGGACATCGGTGCGGCCGACCATCTCGTCGATGGTGCGGAAACCGAGTTCGGCCATGACTTCGCGCATCTCTTCGGCGATGAAGCGCATGAAGTTGACCACATGGGCCGGGTCGCCGGCAAACTTTTTGCGCAGTTCAGGGTTCTGGGTGGCGACGCCGACAGGGCAGGTATCCAGGTTGCAGACGCGCATCATGACGCAGCCGAGGACGACGAGGGGCGCTGTGGCAAAGCCGTATTCTTCGGCGCCGAGCAGGGCGGCCATGACGACGTCGCGGCCGGTCATCAGCTTGCCATCCGTCTCGACGACGATGCGATCGCGCAGTTTATTGAGCACCAGGGTCTGGTGGGTTTCCGCCAGGCCCAGCTCCCAGGGCAGGCCGGCATGGCGGATGGAGGTCCGGGGCGAAGCGCCGGTGCCGCCGTCATAGCCGGAGATGAGCACCACGTCGGCGCGGCCCTTGGCGACGCCGGCGGCGATGGTGCCGACGCCGACTTCGGAGACGAGCTTGACGTTGATGCGCGCCCGGGGGTTGGCGTTTTTCAGGTCATGGATCAGTTCGGCCAGGTCTTCGATGGAGTAGATGTCATGGTGGGGCGGCGGCGAGATGAGGCCGACGCCAGCGGTGGTGCCGCGGCACTTGGCGACCCAGGGATAGACCTTGCCGCCGGGGAGCTGGCCGCCTTCGCCAGGCTTGGCGCCTTGGGCCATCTTGATCTGGATCTCATCGGCGTTGACCAGGTAGTGGCTGGAGACGCCGAAACGGCCGGAAGCGACCTGTTTGATGGCGCTGCGCTTGGAGTCGCCGTTGGGCATCTTGACGAAGCGGGCCGGATCCTCGCCGCCTTCGCCGGTGTTGCTCTTGCCGCCGATGCGGTTCATGGCGATGGCCATCGCTTCATGGGCCTCCTGGCTGATGGAGCCGAAGGACATGGCGCCTGTCTTGAAGCGGCGGCAGATGGATTCAACCGATTCCACCTCATCGAGGGGAATGGGGTTTTTCTTCTTGAACTTGAGCAGGCCCCGCAGGGTGCGCGCCTTTTGGGTCTCCACGTTCAGCGCCGATGTGTAGCGCTTGAAGAGCTTGTAGTCGCCCTTGCGGCAGGCTTCCTGGAGGGTGGTGATCGTCTCGGGGTTGAACATGTGCTCTTCCCCGTCGGTGCGCCACTGGTGACCGGAGCCGGTGTCCAAGGTGGCGTCGCGGCCGGGCTGGTCGTTGAAGGCGCGCCAGTGCCGCATTTCCGCTTCCTTGGCGATCTCGGCGAGGCGGATGCCGCCGATGCGCGACGGCGTGCCGGTGAAGTACTTCTCGATCACCTCGGAGGCGATGCCGACGCTCTCGAAGATCTGGGCGCCGCGGTAGCTCTGGATCGTCGAGATGCCCATCTTGGAGAGGACCTTGACGACGCCTTTCGTGGCGCTCTTGATGTAGTTCTTGACGGCGTCCTTATGGCTGAGGCCGGGCAGCATGCCCTGGCGGATCATGTCGTCGAGACTTTCAAAGGCCATGTAGGGGTTGATGGCCCCGACGCCATAGCCGAGGAGCAGGGCGAAGTGATGGACTTCCCGCGGTTCGCCCGATTCGAGGAGCATGCCCACCTTCAGGCGGGTGCCTTTGCGGATCAGGTGGTGGTGCAGGCAGGAGACGGCGAGCAGGGCGGGGATGGGGGCCTTCTCGGCGTCGATGCCGCGGTCAGAGAGGATGATCAGCGAATAGCCGTCAGCGATGGCCTTGTCGGCCGCCTGGCAGAGATCAGCCAGGGCCGCTTCGAGGCCGGCGCCGTTTTCTTTGACGTTGAAGAGGATCGGCAGGGTGATGGTCTTGAAGCCGTCCCGGTCGACGCTGCGGAGCTTGGCCAATTCCTCGTTGCTGAGGATGGGCGACTTGAGACGGATCTGGCGGCAGGAGTCGGGCTCCGGCTTCAGGAGGTTTTTCTCCGGTCCCAAGGTGGTGCCCGAGCCGGTGATCAGTTCTTCCCGGATGGCGTCGATGGGCGGGTTGGTAACCTGGGCGAAGAGTTGTTTGAAGTAATTGTAGAGCAACTGCGGTTTATCCGAGAGGACAGCCAGGGGCATGTCATGGCCCATGGCGCCGATGGGATCGACGCCGTTTTTGCCCATCGGTTCGAGGGTCTTCGTCAGGTCTTCATAGGTGTAGCCGAAGGCCTGCTGGCGTTGGACGACCGTCTCATGGTCGGCTTCCGGAACGGCGGGGGCATCGGCCAGGTCTTCCAGGCTGGACAGGTGCTCGTCGAGCCACTGGCGGTAGGGGTTAGCGGCGGCCATGCCCTCTTTGAGTTCTTCGTCGGTGACGATGCGGCCCTGTTCCGTATCGACGAGGAGCATGCGGCCCGGATGCAGGCGCTCCTTGACGAGAACGTTTTCCGGGGCCACTTCCAAGACGCCCACTTCGGAGGCCATGATGATCATGTCATCCTTGGTAACGTAGTAGCGGGCAGGGCGCAGGCCGTTGCGGTCGAGGACGGCGCCGATCATGCGGCCGTCAGAGAAGACGATGGCGGCCGGGCCATCCCAGGGCTCCATCATGCAGCTGTGGTACTCGTAGAAGGCTTTCTTGGCGTCGCTCATGGACTCATGGTTGGACCAGGGTTCGGGAATCATCATCATGGCGGCGTGGGGCAGGGAACGGCCGCTCATGTGCAGGAATTCGAGGCAGTTGTCAAACATGGCCGAGTCGCTGCCGTTCGTGTCGATGACCGGCATCGTCTTAGCCAGGTCGTCGCCGAAGAGGTCGGACTGGCACATGGCCTGGCGGGCATGCATCCAGTTGACGTTGCCGCGGACCGTGTTGATCTCGCCGTTGTGGATCAGGTAGCGGTTCGGATGGGCCCGCTCCCAACTGGGGAAGGTGTTGGTGCTGAAACGGGAGTGAACCAGCGCCAGGGCCGTATCCATGGCGGGGTCTTTCAGTTCCACATAGTACTTGTCGACCTGGTCGGGCGTGAGCATGCCTTTGTAGACAATGGTGCGCGCCGACAGGCTGGCGAAGTAGAAGTATTGGCAGCCCGGTTTGCCGCCGTGGCGGATCTCTTTTTCCGCCCGTTTGCGGATGATATAGAGCTTGCGCTCAAAGGCCTGGGGATCTTGAGCCAGTTGGGCCTTGACGGCGTCAGAGGCGCCGATAAAGACCTGCCGCACGAAGGGCTCCGTCGACTTGGCTTCGTCGCCCAGGCTGCTGTTATCGGTGGGAACAGCGCGCCAGCCGAGGAAGGCCTGCCCCTCTTCCCGGACGATGCGTTCGAAGTGGGCCTCATAGGCGGCGCGCTCCGCTTCGTTCGGGCAGAGGAAGAGCATGCCCACGCCATACTCGCCGACCGGCGGCAGGGCGATGTTCAGGGCAGCGCATTCTTTGGTCATAAAGGTATGGGGGATCTGCATCAGGATGCCGGCGCCGTCGCCGCTGTTCACTTCCGCGCCCTTAGCGCCCCGGTGATCGAGGTTGATCAGGATGGACAGGGCCTGGCGGACCATCGCATTGGACTTCTTCCCTTTGATGTTGGCGACGAATCCGATGCCACAGGCATCATGCTCAAACTGCGGGTCATAGAGACCCTGCTTGGGAGGCAAGCCAATCCATTTCTTTTCTTGCAATCTCTTTCTCTCCTTTTGCACTAACTCGATTGCTGACAACAAATTCAACCCGGCACAGGGGCATAAAAAGGCCCCTCTGATCCGGGACTCCCAGCAGGACACGCTTCACGATACCGGAAAGGCTTGCCTACTGCCTGTTTGCCCGCCAGAGGGCGGTATTTTTCTGTCATAATATTATAGCAACAAATGTCGCGCTTTTGGAGATGCGATGCTGTAAATTAGCCCCATATTCGGCGAAAACCCTAAAAGAATATTGTATACTTTTCGGTAAAAAGCTAAGTTTTCCCCGCTTTTGATGCAGCAATAGGAAACATGACAGCAGTCTGGGTTTATTTAAAAAATTTGTCTTTTGTCTCCGGCGGCTCTCCGGCGCGCCAACGCGAGCAAGAGACAGGAAGGGGAATCCCATGAAACTGCTCATCGACGCCGACGCCTGCCCTCGCGAGGCGCTCCGGCTCAGCCTCGAACTGGGACGCCGCTTTCACGTCCCCGTCTGGACCGTCGCCAGCTTTAACCATGTGATCGAATCGGATCACCATGTTATCGTCGGCGGCGCCGCTCAGGAAACAGACATCAAGGTGATGAACCTGGCCGAACGGGGCGATGTGGCCGTCACCCAGGACTTCGGCCTCGCCGCCATGCTGATCGGCAAAGGCGTCCGCTGCCTCGGCCCCACAGGCCAGATCTACGACCCCGCGCGGATGGATCTGCTGCTGGAGGAGCGCGAATTGAAGGCGCGTTTTCGCCGCGGCGGCGGCCGGACGAAAGGGCCGAAAAAAAGAACCGCCGATGCCGATCGACGGTTCGCCGCGTCCTTGGAAGCGCTCCTTACTCCCCCAGCCAGCCCGGCGCCTTGATCTTTCCTTCGATGATCTCGGCGCGAATGGACTCGATCCGCTCCCGGATCGGCGCCATGCGCTCGCGGTTGAATTCGTTCTCGGCATACCCGACGGCGTCTTCCCGCAAGCCCAACAGGATGTTGCCGCCATGGATGGCGCCCTGGACGGCCATGCGGATCGATTCGAAGACGGCCACATCGACACGCTTGAGCATGCTCGTCAGGATGTAGGGCTGCATGCCTTCCGGAGCGGTCAACGATTGGTCGGCGTCAACGCCGATCATCCACCGGTTCCGGTCGCGGGCGGCTTCCATCACGCCGATGCCCGAGGCGCCGGCGGCATGGTAGATGATGTCGACACCGGCGTTGTACTGCCACTCGCTCAGTTCTTTGGCCCGTCTAGGGTTTAGGTAGGCCGAGGAATCCATCCCGATCGTGTTCGATAAAACCTTGACCTCGGGGTCTATCCGCCATGCGCCCGCCTGATACCCCGCTTCAAAGCGTTCGATGACCGGATTTTTGACGGCGCCGATGAACCCGATGCTCCCTGTCTTCGTCAACAGGGCGGCGATGGCGCCGACCAGATAGGATCCTTCCTGCTCCCGGAAGGTAACGCAGGTCACGTTTCCTTCCGGCGAAAGGCCGGGAAGATAGCCGTCGATGACGACAAAGTGCGTCTCCGGGTAGCGAGGCGCCACCAGTTGCACCGACCGGGTAAAATCATAGCTGACGGCGATCACCAGATCGACCCGGCTCTGCCCCTGCAGTTCCAAGAGCAGTTCCCGGTTATCGCCGTAGGAAGATACCTGAAAGGTCTTTGTGTCGATCCGCCGGCCGAATTCCTTGGCCGCCCGTTTCACTCCTTCCCGTGCCATATCGTTAAAACAGCAGTCCCCCGGCCCTCCCTGGTCGTAGAGCAACACCACCCGGAGGGGGGGCGCTTCCCGTGTCGCCACACTGCAGCCCACCGGCAGGAGGAGCAACAGGGTCGCCAGCAATAGCGCGGCCACGCGATAGCGGTTCGCCAAATTCGCTCACCCCTTTTCCGGCTTGATGGCGCAGCGCTGGGGCAGCCACAGCCGGTCCTGCAACAGCGATTCAAAGATGGCGGCCGGCAGCGGACGGCTGAAGTAGTATCCTTGTATCTCGTCACAGTGGTGCCGGTCGAGAAAACTCAACTGCTCCACACTTTCCACGCCTTCCGCGACGACCCGCAGATCGAGGCTCTTGACGAGGCCGATGATAGCATAGGCGATCTTGGAGTCTTTTGGGTTCACGACGATATCGTCGATGAAGGTCTTATCAATATTGACGCAATCGATGGGAAACTGCTTGAGGTAGTTGAGGGAGGAGTATCCCGTTCCGAAGTCGTCGATGCTGATGTGAACGCCAAGCGCCTTCAGGCGCCGCAACATCATCAGGGTGTCCTCTGTTTGTTCCATCAGGCTGCTTTCGGTGATCTCCAACTCGAGCCACTCCGGATCGAGTCCCGTTTCCCGCAAGATGCAGGCCAGGCGATCGGGCAGGTCCTGCTGGCGAAACTGATAGGGCGAGAGGTTGACGGCCATTCGCATCTTGGGATATCCCGCATCCTGCCAGTCTTTGTTCTGGATGCAGGCTCGTTGAAAGACCCATTCCCCCAGTGGATGGATCAAGCCAGACTCCTCGGCGATGGGAATAAAGGTCGCCGGGCCGATCTTCCCTTGCCGGGGATGTTCCCAGCGCAGCAGCGCCTCCATGCCGGCGATGCATCCCCGCCGGAGTTCCACCTTCGGCTGGTAGTACAGCTCCAGTTGGCCCTTTTCGATGGCTTGCCGCAGATCCTTTTCGAGGGATAGGCGGCGCAGGTTGCTCTCGTGCATGTCTTCCGTGTAGAACTGGATGTTGTCATGGCCCTTTTTCTTGGCATGGTACATGGCGGTGTCGGCGGCCCGCACCAGCGCCTCCTTGTCTTTTCCGTCAACGGGGTAGCGACTGACGCCGATGCTGGCGCAGATGTAAAACTCATGCCCGCGAATGTAAAAGGGCTCGCCGATCCTGTCGAGGACCTGCTGTGCCGCCTCACGAACCTCTTTGTCACAGCGGGGATGGATCAGGATGACCGTAAATTCGTCGCCGCCGATGCGGGCGATCGTGTCAGACTGGGACAGGCAGGTCGAGAGGCGTCCGGCGACCTCCTTCAGCAGCAGATCGCCGATGCTGTGACCAAAGGTGTCGTTGATGTCTTTGAACCGATCCAGGTCGATGAAGAGGATGGCGAAGGGATCCTTTCCGGCCAGCGCCAGCAGTTCCTCCAAGCGCTTGTGGAACTGCCTTCGGTTCGCCAGACCGCTCAAGGCGTCATGGTGGGCCTGGTGATGGATCGCCTGGTTGATGTCCTGCAAGTCGTTCAGGTAACTGCGCAGCCGCTTCGCCATCTGATTAAACCCTTTGGCCAGCTTGCCGATCTCGTCTTCCGAATTGGCGGGAACGCTGCGGCCGAGGCCGCTCATGTCGCCGGCGGCGACCGCCTCGACTTCCTTCAGCATCTCCTTGAGCGGGCGGGTGATCAGCGCCGACAGTTTCCATCCCGACAATAGGGCGATGACGATGGACAGAACGGCGATGACGGCGACAAACTGTCCGGCGTTTTGAGCCAGCCGATCGCCTTGCCGGTTCAGGATCGTCACCTTCTCCATGCTGTGGTCGGTCAAGACACGCAACAGGACCTCGGCGTTGTCGAGGTGAATCGCCGCTCGGCTCTGGTATTGGGCCAGCGCCCCTTGCGACTCCCCCTTCTGGAAGCGCTCGTTGGCATGATCCCATTCCAAGCGGAAGAGACTGTATTCCTGCCGCAGGCGGCGCATCCAATCCAATTCCCCCTCATCCAGGGGGATGCCGTAAAATTCCCCCAAAAGGGTATCGGTGGCCTTGAACTGTTCCGCCTGGCGAGCGCTGAGGCTGTTGTATTCAGCCTTGTTGGGCGACGCCAACAGCAGTTGGATGCTGATGGTCTGTTGTTCTTTCAGCAGGAACCGGCAACGGTTTAATTGCTGCATGGGAACGATCTGGTTCTGGGTGATCCGGTACATGATGTTGGTGATCTCCCGGCTTCCCCAGTAGCCGGCAAAGCCGACCACAGCCAGCAGCAGGGCCATGAACAGGAAAAAGGCCAGCAGTTTGTTTGCAATCTTCGTATTCTGAAGCCAACGCAACGATGGATCACCCCTCGTTCCCCTGTTGCAATCGGCCGATCCAATCATTAGGAAGCCATTACAGCAGCGTGCTTATGCATGAATATTCTATTGTTATAATGTTTTTCCTGTAAATATTTTCTTTTGTCTTAAAAAAATTTGGCCTGTCCCTGGCCAAGGCCGCGGCCCCCTGGGGCGAGCCGAAAAAAAGATAGACACCCGGGCGGGCGTCTATCGCAGGATCCCTTTTTCATGGTTGAGCAGCCACTCTTTGCGCCACAGGCCGCCGCCGTAACCGGTCAGGCTGCCGTCGCTGCCGATGACGCGGTGACAGGGGACGATGATGCTCAGGGGGTTGTTGTGGTTGGCGCCGCCAACGGCCCGGACCGCCCTGGGATTGCCAATGGTTTCGGCGATCTGCCGGTAGGAACGGGTCTCGCCAAAGGGGATGGCGGCCAGGGCTTGCCACACGCGCTGCTGGAATGCCGTGCCCCGGGGCGCCATGGTCAGGGAAAAGGTCTGACGAGCGCCTTGAAAGTACTCGTCCAACTGCCGGAGGCAGTCCACCAGGCAGGCGGGCGGATCGGGTCTTGCCTGACGGGCGTCGTTCCCCCTGTCCTCGACGAAGCAGATGGACTCGATCCCCTGATCCGTCCCCCCGATCTCGATGAGGCCGATCGCCGACTGGTATTCGATTTGGCACACTTCCGGCATCCTCCTCCCCCCTTCCGCTACAGGACGACCGGCTGGGCGACCCGCGCCTTGTGCCAGACCGGCTGCAAGCGGCATCGTTCCGCCAAGTCCAGCGACGCCTTCAGGTTCTGTCCCACATCGCGAGGCGTATGGGCGTCAGAGCCGATGGTGACGCGCCGCCCGCCCAGTTCGGCAAAGCGCCGGTAGATGGGAAGGATCGCCTCCGCCACAGCCGGATTGCCGAGGCGACGGGCATTGATCTCGATGGCCTGTCCCCGCTCTGCCAACACAGCCAGGATCGGATCGATCCTTTCCCGAAACTCGCTGTAGTGGATCTCCGGATCGTCGAGCAAGGCGTACCGGGCGATGTAATCGATATGGCCCAGGCTGTCGATAAAGTCATAGGCCTTGACACAGTCGAGCATGTTGTCAAAGTAGCGGTCATAGACCTCCTGTTTGGTGCGCCCCTGAAAGAAACGCTGCGCCACGACCTCGACGCCATCGACCACATGGATGGAGCCGATGATGAAATCGAAGGGGTAGGCCGACGCCAGTGTCCGGTTGTGGTCCACCAGTTCGCTGCGCATGCCCATCTCGATGCCCAGCCGCAATCGTTCGCTCCGGCAAGGCTCGTAGGCACGAAAAAAAGCGTCCACGTCGAAGGTGAAGCTGTGGGGCTTCGGGTATTCCAGATCCATATGGTCGGTGATGATCAGTCCGATTCCCAACTTCTCCGCCCGTTCCTTCGCCTGGTCGAGGGCCATCAGCGAGTCTGTCGAGAAGCGCGTATGCACATGTGTATCAAAAATCATAGCAACCTCCAGTGCGTCTCTCCCATTGCTGTTTCTCCCCTTTATTGTACCTCGGCGCAGCTGGAGAGGATATTTTTTTCTTGTGAAAATAATCGCGTTTTGATGCTGCATTCTGTTTTTCGCCCTGAAAGGCCCGTCAGCCGAGCCAGCGCAACCCCTTCGGGTAGTGGTTTTTCAACTGCCCGCCGGAGGCTTTTGCCCAGCCGAGGGGAAAACCGCCGACCGTCACGACGGTCCAACCAGCCTCGCCGCCGGCGAAGAGGCTTTCGCCGCGCAGGTAGCGGAGGGCCTCATCGCCGTCAGGGTCCAGTTCGATGCTGCGGCGCCACTGGCCAGGCGACAGGGCCAGGGCGAGCGCATGGGACGGCTCGAAACGCCCCGGCTTGACCGTCCCCAGATGCCACCCGGCCCGGGCCACCTTGATGCCGTCGAGGCCGGGCAATCCTTCCACCTGGGCGTAGAGGGCGTCGCCGAACAAGGCCAGCGGGCCCTCGGGGATGACGCGCAGGTCAGCGGCGCAAAAGCGTTCGAAAAGGGCGCGCGCTTCTTTGGGCACGACGGTTTTGTCGTCGCCGCGACCATCGCCTCGCCGCCCCTGCGCTTTTGCAAAATGGCGCCTTCCGGAAGACGCCTCCCGTTGCCCCTCCCCCTCCCGCTCGCCGACTTTGCGCAGGCGGGCGATGAAATGACCCTCTCCCCGCAGCCGGTGGGGCCAGAGGCGGGCCGTTTTATCCAGATATCCCGGTGAAAAGTGCTGCGTCGCTGGGAAGGTTTCCTGTGCAAAGTCCGGGTGTTCGCCCAAAAAGGCCTCGATCTGCCGCTCATTCTCCTCGATCGCGAAGGTGCAGGTGGAATAAACGATCACGCCGCCCGGCCGGAGCATCTGCGCCGCCAGCGGCAGGATTTCCCCTTGGATGGCGGCGCAGCGGCTCACCTTTTCTGGGGACCAATCGTCGATCGCCTCGGGTAGCTTGCGAAACATCCCCTCGCCCGAGCAGGGCGCGTCGACGACAATCCGGTCAAAGAAGGCGGGGAACCGTCCCGCCAGCCGGTCGGGGCTCTCCTGGGTGACGAGGATGTTTCGGGCGCCCCAGCGTTCCAGGTTCTCTGACAGGGCTTTCACCCGTTTCGGGTGGATCTCGTTGGCCACCAGAAGCCCCTGCCCCTTCAGCCGCCCGGCGATCTGGGTGGCCTTGCCGCCCGGCGCGGCGCAGAGATCGAGCACCCGCTCGCCCGGTTGGGGCGCAAGGGCCTCGACGACGGCCATGGCGCTCGGCTCCTGGATGTAATAGAGCCCGGCGGCATGGAAGGGGTGTTTGCCCGGCCGTTCCTCGCCATCCACATAAAAGCCGCCGGCACACCAGGCAACCGGCTCCAGGCGAAAGGGCATGGCGGCAAGAAAGTCTTCCCGGCCCAGTTTCAGCGGATTGAAGCGAAGGCCCTGGGCCGGCCCCCGCTGATAACTTGCAAAAAAAGCGTTTTTTTCCTGCGCCGGGAGAAGCGCCGCCATGCGGTCGATAAACAGGGGGGGCAGCGAAATCACGGAACGTTCCTCCTTCTCGGTGACCCTGGCCGTTCTTTCGACACTTGACAATCGAAGGGGCCATGATCTCCTACATACGCTTGGTTGCGTCCAACAAAAGTAATAATATACTATTATTTACACCCGCTAATCCTTGACAGGGGGCCACGGGTCCTGTAGCCTTTTTTATGTACCTACATGGATTCGCTTCGATCGCTCAGGCGTCGTTCGCGCGCTTTCCGATACAGTATGAACAAATCGGATGACTTCATCAAGGGGACTATGATGTTGGATTGGCAACATAAAATGAACCGCCGGGCCTTTCTGGCCGCCGGCGCCACCGGGGCGGCTGGCTTGGCTGCCCTGGCGCTCTGGAAAAGCCGGAGCGATGGGGGCCTCTTTTCTTCCAGGAGGCCCTCTTTCCCATGGACATTGCGGTCTGTTGAAGGCGCCGAAGATATCGTCCTTCGCCGCCATCCCTATCCCTACCGGGCCAGCCTGTCCATCACCTCTGACATTGACGGCACTTCGCCGAAGGAATTCAACCGGATCCACCAGTTTTTGAACTCCGACCTGCCGACAGAGACGGGACAAGCCCTGTCGCTCGACATCGCCGACTCCTGTTGGATGGTCGTCGACACCAACTGGGAGGGGACGATCGATCGCTTCGGCAACAACCTGCGCGACCAGATGAGTTACTGGCGCGACATGAACCTGCGCGATGAGTATGCCGCCGATTGGATCACCAAGTATGTCCGCTGCGGTTGGATCGATAGCGTGCACAGCTACGGCGATTTTAACCGGCAGAACGGCAGTGAGACGACCTTTCACCGCCGGGTGGCCGCTGAAAGCATCGCCAAGTGGTACAGCTTGGGCTTTCAATTCACCGTGTGGATCAACCACGGCAACAGTTCCAACGTGCAAAACCTGTCAGACGGCCGGAAACGGACCTACGAGGGGGGCGACGATCCCTCCTCCCCCTACTACCACACAGACCTGCTGATCCCCTATGGCATCCGTTTCGTCTGGCATTCGGCCTCTTCGTCCCAGGAATACCTCTTCGGCTATCCTGATCTGCTCTACCCGATCACCTTGGGGGACGGACAGCGTGTCTGGGGCTTTCACCGGTTCTCCTGCGCCCGCCACTTCCTCCGCGCCACACCGGATTATCTCTGGAGCCCCTACAACCTTGACCGGCAGTTGACGGAAGAGAGCCTGCGCCGCCTGATCGACGAGGGCGGCTTCAGCGCCGTCGCCCAACACCTGGGCGGACCCGCCGACCTCTACAACGCCTTCCCCGATGAAACGCTGCCGCCGCTCCGCCGCATCGCCCAGCTTCATCACGAGGGGACGATCCTGGTGGCGCGCACGTCCCGGCTGCTGCGGTACAACCAGATCAACAATTTCCTTCGCTTCAGCGTCCACAAGGACAGCGAAGGCGCATCCATCGTCATTGAAGGCGTCGACGACCCTCATCTGGGCGCTTTCAAACCGGTCCTCGACGATGTGCGGGGCATCACCTTCTACTGCACCGATCCCGCCAAAACGAAACTCTTCCTCGGCGAACGGCAATTCCCCGATTACCTGCTCTCGCGCAACCCTGCCGACCACACGGGCCGCCCGAGCCTGTCTGTTCGCTGGTTTCAACCAGACACCCTCGACTATAGTCAATGGGGCTGACCGCCGCAGCGGTTAGCCCCATTTTTTCGTCCGTATCCGATTTCTCTTTTTTGCGCCTATCTACTTTTTCCCCTTGATGGTCCACGCCCACTGGTTCATTTTTTTGGCAAAGCCCTCCATCCCATCCTCCTGCACAATGCCGAGGCGGATGACGGCTTTGAGGTTGTCCTTGTGCTGCGCGCGGCCCATACAGACGGCATAGCTGTACCCCAGTTCATCCATGATGTTCATCACGGAAACATCGTATTCGCCGTAGGGATAGGCCAGGGTGGTGACCGGGCGACCATAGCGGTTCTCGATGGTTTCCTTCGCCATCTGCAAGTCGCTTTTCACGCGGCTGCGCACCTCGTCGGGCGTCTCTTTCCGTCCTGTCTTGGCATCAACGACCTTCGGCGCAATCAGCAAGGACCGTCCATTCACCTTGTCGTGAAGGTCAAAGGTGTGTGACTGGACGTCGCAGAGCCCGCTGGCCACCATCTCGTCCACCTGGCGCCAATCGAGAAGATCCGCTTTGGCGGGGTTGAAGGTGTGGGGCGGGTTTTCATCCAGGAGCCAGCCCGCCACCGGGAAGAGGGTAAAGGGATAGTTGTACTTTTTTAGGATGGGAAAGGCCAGGGTGTAGTTCGATTCATAACCGTCGTCAAAGGTGAGCGCCACCGGTCGAGATGGCAGGGGCGTTCCCTTTTGGGCGTAATCCCAGATGCGCTGGAGCGGAACCACATGGTAGCCCTCCCGGCGCAGGTACTCCATCTGGGCCGCAAAGTCATCGATGATGACGGCCACGCCATTGTTCTTAAAATAACCCCGGTTGGTAAAGTGATGGTACATGAGAATCCGGATCGGTTCTCCCGCCTGGTGGTATCGCCCCGGCGTTTCCGCAGCGGCTCCTGCGTCGGCCGTCGACGACGGCGAAACAGGGGGATTCGCTCCTGTCGATGCATCAGTCGAAGCGGCGCTGTTCGGTGTCGGCGGGGCAGCCGACGACGAGCCGGTCGGCCCACAGCCCGTCGCGAAGGCCGCCAGCAGGAGCAGGACGACGACAAAAGCCGCCAGCCCCATCCTTTTTCTCTTCAAGGACAATGTCATCCAATCATCTCCGCGTCATCAGGCTGATGGAACAAAAAGCGCCGATTCGGTTCAGGGAGAATCGGCGCGTTCACATTTTAGCCTATTTTTAGGACAAGGATAGCACAAAATCGCGTCGCCCTTCAATCTTTCTCCATTATTTTTCCACTTTTCTCTGAAAATTCGGGAAATTGGTTGCCTTTTGCAATGGCGGTGAAGGCGAGACCGCTCTCTCCCTTAATCGCCCGCGCGCTCTGTAACGATGACCGACCAGCCCTTCCCCCCATAGGCGTTATAGCCTTGGGTGTGGGCGTACCCGTAGATCTGGAGTTTTCCCTGGGCGCTGTCGATGACGTATCCATAGGTTTCGCCGGCGATCGCTTTCCTAACCGCCGGCAGTTCGCTCAGGTTCTTCTCCAGAATCCCGCTGCGATCGAGGGAGGCGATCACAACGCCGTCCTTGTTGATCAGGTAAAGGCTTCCCCCCTGGCTCACTTTCGCCTTATCGATGATGTCGTAGATGAACCGCCAATTGAACCGTGTCGATAGGACGCCCGCGACAGCGCCTTGGTCGTCCCGGACCGGGCAGGAGTAGGCGACGGTATGGCCGCCCGCCGATTGGCAGAAATACATGTCTGTCACGTGGACAATCTCCCGGTTCATCGTCTCCCGGAACCAGTCCTCGTCAGACATGTCGCTGCCAAGGAGATCTTCGCGGAGGCCTGTCGCCACGATCCGGCCTTTCCGATCGACGAGGTACAGGTCATGGTAGACCTCATAGAGATCGACGATCTTTTTTAACAGGCTCGTCGCCTCTGACCGGTACCTGTCCGGTTCGCGGAGACAGTCGCGGATGGCCTGGAAGGTGGCCCATGCCTGAACGTCGCAATTGCGCTCAAAGAGGTTGCGGTCGATCTTGTCGATGGTGTCATAGGCCAGATCAGCCGTCCGGACGGCGATGACCTCATTGGCTGTTCGATGGATGTCGTTGATGGTGGCGGAACTCTCCCGGGTCGCCTGGAAGCTGTGGCCGGCCAGTTTCTTGATCTCATCGGCGACGACGCGAAAGCCCCGCCCCGCCTCTCCCGCTCTTGACGCTTCGATGGCAGAGTTTAACGCCAACAGATTGGTCTGTTTGCTGATCCGGTCAATGGTTTGGATGGTCTTCACCATCCGGCTCGTTCCCTCTGTCAATCGCTTCAACAAAACCGACATGCTGCTCTCCTGCGGTGTCACTACCGCCATGAGATGATCTCCTCCTTCGTCGCCTTCCGAACGGCGGGAGCCATTGACGCTCTCTTATGCGGATAACGACAAAAAAGTCCCTCACGGCCCCGAAAGGAGCCATGACGGACTTCATCGTCACAGACGCGCGATACCAGTATAGCAAACACAGATCGCCCATCCATAGCATTTTTTCAAATTTTATATAG